>NZ_JAIVPF010000075.1:0-127760 GCF_053528595.1 Leucobacter sp.
GAGCTCGTCAAGGAGGTCGCCAAGAAGACCGACGACGTCGCGGGTGACGGCACCACCACCGCGACCGTGCTCGCCCAGGCGCTCGTGCGCGAGGGCCTGCGCAACGTCTCGGCCGGCAGCGACCCCATCGCGATCAAGAAGGGCATCGAGAAGGCCGTCGCCGCCGTCTCGGCGAAGCTCCTCGAGAACGCCAAGGAGGTCGAGACCACCGACCAGATCGCGGCCACCGCATCGATCTCGGCCGCCGACGAGCAGATCGGCCAGCTCATCGCCGAGGCCATCGACAAGGTCGGCAAGGAGGGTGTGGTCACCGTTGAGGAGTCCAACACCTTCGGCACCGAGCTCGAGCTGACCGAGGGCATGCGCTTCGACAAGGGCTACCTCTCGGCCTACTTCGTCACCGACGCCGATCGCCAGGAGGCGGTCTTCGAGGATCCCTACATCCTCATCGTCAACAGCAAGGTCTCCAACATCAAGGACCTGCTCCCCGTCGTCGATCCCGTGATCCAGTCGGGCAAGCAGCTGCTCATCCTGGCCGAGGATGTCGAGGGCGAGGCCCTCGCGACCCTCGTGCTGAACAAGATCCGCGGCATCTTCAAGTCGGCGGCCGTCAAGGCCCCGGGCTTCGGAGACCGCCGCAAGGCCATGCTGCAGGACATCGCGATCCTCACCGGCGGCACCGTGATCAGCGAGGAGGTCGGCCTCAAGCTCGAGAACGCGACCCTCGACATGCTCGGCACCGCTCGCAAGGTCATCATCACCAAGGACGAGACCACCATCGTCCAGGGCGGTGGCGATGAGGAGCAGATCCAGGGCCGCGTGGCTCAGATCCGCCGTGAGATCGAGACCACCGACAGCGACTACGACCGCGAGAAGCTGCAGGAGCGCCTCGCCAAGCTCGCCGGCGGCGTGGCCGTCATCAAGGCGGGCGCGGCCACCGAGGTCGAGCTCAAGGAGCGCAAGCACCGCATCGAGGACGCCGTGCGCAACGCGAAGGCGGCCGTCGACGAGGGCGTGCTGCCCGGCGGCGGCGTCGCGCTGATCCAGGCCGGCAAGGACGTCTTCGAGACCCTCGAGCTCTCGGGCGACGAGGCGGTCGGCGCCAAGATCGTGCAGGCCGCGATCGAGGCTCCGCTGCGTCAGATCGCGCAGAACGCCGGTCTCGAGCCGGGTGTCGTCGCTGACCGCGTCGCGAACCTCCCCATCGGCCACGGCCTCAACGCCGCGACCGGCGAGTACGGCGACCTGGTCGCCCAGGGCATCCTCGACCCCGCGAAGGTGACCCGCTCGGCGCTGCAGAACGCCGCGTCGATCGCAGGCCTCTTCCTCACCACCGAGGCCGTCGTCGCCGACAAGCCCGAGCCCGCTGCTGCGGCTCCGGCCGGCGACCCGACCGGTGGCATGGACTTCTAAGTCCGGCGACGATGAAGGGCGAGGCCGCGAGGCCTCGCCCTTCATCGTTTTCGAGGAGTGGCCGTCGCAGGAGTTCCCGCCGCGCGGGATCCCGTTTCGCCGCGCTCGATCCTGGCTCGCGGCGGCCCGGGTGCTGCGACTCACTCCCAGCGGAAGAAGAGCGCGCCGATGGTCGCGCCGAGCACGGACGCCGCGACGAGGCTGAGCACGTGCACGGGGTCGAACGGCATCCCGGCCCAGGCCGACGACAGCGCTTCGACCGCCGCGCCGAAGGGCAGGGCCTCTCCGACGGCCGAGAGCCAATCCGGCAGCGCATCGCGTCCGCCGAACATGCCGCCGAGGGCACCGAGCCCGAGAAATCCGATGAGCCCGATCGCGACCGCGGAGTTCGGCGTCGGTGAGACCGAGGCGACGATCATGCCGATGCCGTACATCGCGAGCATCGTGAGCAGCAGCACCCCGAGGGCGGTCCACGGATGCACCGGCAGCCGTGCGCCGAAGAAGGCCGCCGCCACACCGGAGGCGATCCCGATGCCGATCGCGGCCTGCACGAGGCTCACCGCGACCTGGGCCGCGAGCACCATGAGCGGCGAGAGCGGGGTGGTCGCGAGCCGGCGCAGGATCCCGCTGCGGCGGTAGTAGGCGAGGAAGCTCGGCATGTTGAGCACCCCGATCATGGTGGCGACCATCACGAAGACCAGCGGCAGCACGAACAGGTCGAGCACGCTGCGTCCGTTCACCACGATCTCCGCGCTCGCGGTCGACGCCGAGGTGAGCAGGATGATGAGCGGCAGGCCGAGCGGAACGATCAGTCCGGCCGTGTCGCGGGCGGTCATCTTCGCCTCGCACACGAAGAGGCCGAGCCACGCCCGAAGGCCGGGGCGGTGCCGCGCGGGCGGATGCGTCATCGCGGTGGTGGTCATGAGGTCTCCTCCGGTTGTTTGCCGGTGAGCGCGACGAAGGCCTGGTCCAGATCCTCGGCACCCGCCCGGGCCACGAGACCTGCGGGCGTATCGAGGGCGATGACCCGGCCCGCGTCGAGCAGCGCGACGCGGTCGCACAGCAGCTCGACCTCCTCCATCGCGTGGCTCACCAGCAGGATCGTGCAGCCCTCGTCGCGCAGCCGATGGACGGTCCGCCACATGCCGCGGCGGGCTCGCGGGTCGAGCCCGGTCGTCAGCTCGTCGAGGATCACCACGCGGGGGCGTCCCGCGAGGGCGAGCGCGATCGAGAGCCGCTGCTGCTGCCCGCCGGAGAGCCTGTCGAAGCGCGTGCGCCGCTGATCGCCGAGCCCGACCAGCTCGATCAGCTCGTCGGCCGGCCGCGGCTCCGGGTAGAAGCCGCGGTACAGTCCGATCAGCTCTCCGACGGTGAGCGAGCCGTGCAGCTCCGCCTCCTGCAGCTGCACCCCGAGCAGTTGGCGGACGGCCGCACGGTCGTGCACCGGGTCGAGGCCGAGTACGGTCGCGCGGCCCCGATCCGGGCGTCGCAGCCCCGCGATCATCTCGACCGTGGTGGTCTTGCCCGCCCCGTTGGCACCGAGGATCCCGAAGACCTCGCCCTGCTCGACGCGCAGGCTCACCTCCTCGACGGCGATGCGCCGCCGGTACCGCTTGTGGAGCCGGACGGCGCTGACGGCCGCCGGTTCCCGACCCTGGGACGACCTCGTGCCGTCTCCCTCTGCAATCGCTTCCCGATTCGCATCCATACCCTCACGCTAGGGAGCGAGGCGGCTCGGGCGCCCCTGCAGGGAGTCACGATCTCGAAGGTGACTTCCGGCACCTGTACACCCGCGGCCGCCCACCCCTACCCTGGGGAGATGCGCCGTTTCGATCCGGAGATATGGTCGGGGATCGCCATGCTCGCGGTTCTGCTGATCGCCGCCGGTCCGGTGCTGTTCGGCGGGGCGGAGACGCTGATCCCGCACGGTTGGTGGATCGCGCTGTTCTGCGCGATGCTGCTCGCACTGCTGCTGGCGGCCTGGGAGCTGCGGCCGCGTGCGTGGCAGTACGTCTGCTTCGGCGTCGGGGTGGGCGCCTCGTGGGCCCTGGTGGTCACGGGGATGGGACTCGGACTGCTGCCCATCGTGCTGGTGGTCGTCGTCTCGATCAGCCCGTACCTCGTACCGACGTGGGTCGGCTTCTCGCTCGCCGTCGTCAACCTCGCGGTGATCGCGGTGCCGTTCACCAGTCGCGAGGAGCGGCCGGGCCTGCTCACCGAGCTCTCGATCACCCTCGGGTTCTACCTGCTCATCCAGGTGGCGGCGCTGCTCAGCTCGCTCGCGCTGCTGCGCGAGCAGCGGTCCGGGCGGGCGCTCGCCGAGGCGCACGTCGAGTTGCAGGCGCAGGGGGAGCTGCTGACCGAGACCGCTCGAGCAGGGGAGCGGCTGCGCATCTCCCGGGACCTGCACGACCTGATCGGCCACCAGCTGACGGTGCTGGCACTCGAGCTCGAGGCCGCCAAGCACCGGGACCCCGGATCCGCGGCGGCCGGGCACATCGAGCGCGCTGGAACGGTGGCGCGCGAACTGCTGTCCGACGTGCGAACGACCGTCGGGGACCTGCGCGGTGAGCGCCCGGAGCTGCGGGGCACCCTGGAGCGGGTCGTGCGGGATCTCACCCGTCCGAGTGTGGTGCTCGAGGTCGACGACGGACTGGCGCTGGACGAGGAGCGCACGGTGCTGCTGATCCGGGCGGTGCAGGAGATCGTCACCAATTCGATCCGCCACGCCGACGCCAGGGAGCTGCGGATCGAAGTGCGTTCGGATCAGGACGGGATCGTGCTGCGCGCCCGTGACGACGGGCGCGGGGTCCGCGACCTGCAGCCGGGCAACGGACTGCGCGGGCTCAGCGAGCGCTTCGAGTCGCTCGGCGGGAACGTGCGGTTCGACGGTGCGCGAGGATTCGGAGTCACCGCGAGGGTTCCGGCGTCATGAGCGGTGCGGGTGGCGCCGGTGGTGGTGCGAGGCGGGTCGTGGTGATCGACGACCAGGCGCTGGTGCGGTCCGGCATCCGCGCGCTGCTCGAGCTCGCCGGGGTCGAGGTCGCGGGCGAGGCCGGGGACGGGGAGGCGGCGCTGGCGCTCATCGCCGACGTCCGGCCGGAGGTGGTGCTGCTCGACCTGCGCATGCCCCACCGCGACGGATTGTGGACGCTGCGGCGACTGCAGGAGCTGGGCGGCGACGTGCCGGTGCTCGTGCTCACGACCTTCGAGGACGACCGGCTGGTGCTGGAGGCACTGCACGCCGGCGCGCGCGGGTACCTGCTGAAGGACGTCACCCTGGAACAGCTCACGCGGGCGGTCGATGTGCTGGCCGACGGCGGGAGCTACATCGCGCCGTCGATCACGGATCGGCTGCTGCGCGCGCTCCGCTCGGAGCCGGCCCCGATGGACGCGCACGCGCCCCCGATCGAGGATCTCACCGGGCGCGAGCTGGAGGTGCTGCGCCTCATGGCGGAGGGGTACAGCAATCGGGAGATCTCGGAGGCCGTGTTCTTGGCCGAGGGCACGGTGAAGAACCATGTCTCGACCATCCTGACGAAGCTCGGGGTCCGGGATCGCACGCGGGCGGTGCTCCGCGCACTCCGCGAGGGTGTCCTGGACTAACGCAGGACGCTCGCGCAGGAGAAAACCACTGGTGCAGGAGGCGATCGGGGGATCGGTCCTGCACCAGTGGTTTTCTCCTGCACGAGTGGCGCGTGACGCGCAGGCGTTCTCCGCTCACAAGGCGGCAATACGAGCGCGCCGTGGCGAACTTGTTCAGGTCACCGCTCGGATGAACGCGAGACATCGCAGTTGCGGCAAGCCTGGACGGATGAACCTTGACTCCACCCTTCGCGCCGCCGGCGGCATCATGCGCACCCGTGACCTCGAGGAGCTGGGCTTCGGCAGGCACCGCCTGCGGGGTCTGCTCGCGCGGGGTCGCCTGATCCGGCCGCAACGCGGCTGGGTCGCCCTTCCCGGTACCGACCGCGAACTGCTTTACGCCGCTGAGAGGGGCGTCGTCCTGAGCTGCGTGACCGTGGTGCGTCGCCGGAAGCTCTGGTCGCTCGAGCGCCAGGGGCCGCTGCACGTAGCGGCGCGTTCGCCTCACGCCCACCTCGACACGGACGGCCACGTCGTCCACTGGGGGCGCCCGGTCCTGCGGAGGGAGCCGCACCTGCTGCTCGATCCCCTCGAGAACGCGCTCGCCTACGTGGCGTCCTGCCAGCCGAGGGAAGAGGCACAGGCGATCTGGGAGTCCGCGCTGAACAGGGAGATGGTGACGAGGGAATCGCTCGCGCGACTGCCTCTCGGGACTCGCGCGAGGAGCCTGTTGCACGAGTGCACGCCGTTCGCCGACTCGGGCCTGGAAAGCTACGTGAGGCGCAGAGTGCGCTCGCTCGGGCTCCCGGTCGTCGCGCAGACCTGGCTGTTCGGCCATCGAGTGGATTTTCTGATCGACGGCTGGTTGGCGCTGCAGATCGATGGGGCGACCCACACCGGCGAGCAGCGCGACGAGGACAACCGCCACGACGCCGTCCTGGCGAACAACGGCTACGGAGTGATCCGCGTCAGCTATCGGCAGGTGATGTTCGAGTGGCCGTGGGTGCAGGCCCAGATCATGATGGCGATCTCGCAGGGGCGGCCGAGGTGAGCTGCCGTTCGCGCCGGAGAGAACCACTCGTGCAGGAGGCGATCGGGGGATCGGTCCTGTGCCGGTGGTGCTCCCTGCACGAGCGGGCCGGGGAGGCTCAGACGATCAGGCGCGCCACCGGGACCGTGTCGTCCGAGGGCGGGGCGCTCGGCAGGTCGACGCGGAAGGTCGCCCCGCCGCCTGGCGTCTCGTGCACGCTGACGCGTCCCCCGTGCGCATCGACGATCGACTTGACGATGGCCAGGCCGAGCCCCGAGCCGCCCGTCTCGCGGTTGCGCGAGGTGTCTGCGCGCCAGAACCGGCCGAAGATCTTCTCACGGATCTGCTCGGGGATCCCGTCGCCGTGATCGACGATCTCGAAGCGTGCCACCGGCGCGGCGGGGCCGGGCCGGACCGGGTCGACCTGCGGGCCGTCGTCGGCCGGGGCGGGTGGCACCGAGACCACGATCTCGATGGGGCTGCCCGCCGGCGTGTGCCTCATCGCGTTGCCGATGAGGTTCGTCATGAGCTGTCGCACCTTGTGCTCGTCGCCGATCACCTCGGGCGCGCCCGGCGCCTCGATGACCGACACCTCGCGATCCGGCGCCTGCGCCCGCGCGTCGAGTGCGGCGTCGTGCGCCAGCCGGTTGAGCGGCAGCGGCGCGAGTTCGAGGGGTCTGCGCTCGTCGAGGCGGGCGAGCGCGAGCAGATCCTCGACCAGCGAGGTCATGCGGATCGACTCCTTCTCGATGCGCTCCATCGCCTGGCCGACCTGCTCCTCGTCCTGCAGGGCGCCCATGCGGTACAGCTCCGCGTAGCCGCGCACCGAGACCAGCGGCGTGCGCAGCTCGTGGCTCGCGTCGCCGATGAAGCGGCGCATGCGCTCGATGGTGCGCGCCCGGTCCTCGAGCGAGCCGTCGAGGCGGTCGAGCATCACGTTGAGCGACTCGCCCAGGTGGCCCACCTCGGTGTGCGGGCTCGTGACCATGATGCGCTTCGAGTAGTCGCCGCGGGAGATCTCGAGCGCCGTCTTCTCGACCTCCGCGAGCGGCAGCATGGTGGCCGTGACGAGCAGGCGGGTGAGCGCGGCGCCGAGCAGGATCACGGCGATCCCGAACGCGGTGAAGATGACCACGTAGTTGGCCACGGCCTGCGTGATGAGGGTCGTGGAGCTGGCGATGAGCAGCGTGCCGTTGGGCTGGCCGTTCACGAAGATCGGGAAGACGATCGCGCGCCACCCCGTGCCGCCCTCGCCCTCCAGGTCGACGATCCGATCCCGCTTCTCCGCGACGGCGTCGAGCGACAGGGGGGTCTGCGGCAGCTGGGGGCGGTCGATGCTCTTGTTGCCCTCGGCCTCCGCGTCGGCGTACCCGGTGTTGTCGTAGAGCAGGTTGCCCTGCGCGTCGAGCATCGCGACGTAGTACTCGCGGTTGGCGAAGAGCACATCCTCGCGGGTCAGCCCGCGCAGATCGGCGCCGTTCGCAAGGGCCGGCGTGGGATCGCTGCGCAGCTGCGCCAGCTCGGTCGTCTGGTTGTTGATGAGCGTCGGACGCAGCAGCGCCATCGTGCCGACACCCGCCACGATCAGACCGAGGAACAGGATGAAGACCGTGACCCCGGTGATCTTCGCGCGCAGCGAGACGTCTGTCCAGCGGTCCGCGAAGCGCGTCACGCTACTTGGTCTCGGTCTTGAGCATGTATCCGAAGCCGCGCTTGGTCTGGATCAGCGACTCCTCGGTGAGAGGGTCGAGCTTGCGGCGCAGGTACGAGATGTACGACTCGACGATGCCCGCGTCGCCGTTGAAGTCGTACTCCCAGACGTGGTCGAGGATCTGCGCCTTCGAGAGCACGCGGTTCGCATTCTGCATGAGGTAGCGCAGCAGCTTGAACTCCGTGGGGGAGAGCTCGACCGAGGCGCCCTCGACGGTCACCTCGTGCGTATCCTGATCCATGGTGATCGGCCCGACGGTGAGCACCGACTCCTCGTCCTCCTGGATCGTGCGGCGCAGCACGGCCTTGATGCGGGCGACGATCTCGTCGAGGCTGAACGGCTTGGTCACGTAGTCGTCGCCGCCGACGGTGAGGCCCTCCACCTTGTCCTCGGTGTCGTCCTTCGCGGTGAGGAAGATGATGGGCGCCGTGTAGCCGGCCGAGCGCAGGCGCTTGGTCACGCTGAAGCCGTTCATGTCGGGCAGCATGACGTCGAGGATGATGAGATCGGGCTCCTCCTCGAGGACCGCCGAGATGGTCTGCGCACCGTTGGCGACGGCGCGGACGCCGAACCCGGCGAAGCGCAGGCTCGTGCTGAGCAGCTCGCGGATGTTGGGCTCGTCATCGACGATGAGGATCCTGGGTCCCTTGTGCTGAGTAGTCATGCTCTCAGTCTCTGATTGTTTGCTATGAAGTCGCTGGAAATGCGGCGGCGTCATCGCACCCGGAGCTCGGCGGGGGCGGAGACGATCAGCGCCGCCGGGCCGCCGCGCTCGATCGCCGTGCGCAGCTCGTGCTCGAGCTCGTCGGGCGAGGTCGGCCGGGCGATCGGGATCCCGAACCCGGAGGCGATCCGGCCGAGGTCGCGGGCGGTGGTGCGCACGCCCGCGGGTGCGATCCCGGAGCGCTCGAACGAGCGCTCGATCTCGCGGTAGCCCCCGTTGTCCCAGATCACCAGCACCACGGGAAGGCCGAGATCGTGCGCGGTGGCGAGTTCGGGCAGGGTGAACAGCGCGCTGCCGTCTCCCGCGAGCGCCACCACCGGCCGGCCCGGAGCCCCGATGGCTGCGCCGATCGCCATCGGCAGGGCGGGTCCCAGCGTGCCGAAGCCGTAGGGCGCGAGCCAGCGGCCTGGAGAGTCGAGCTCGAGGAACAGATGCGATTGGTAGGCCAGCTGCGCGGAGTCCGCGGTGAGCAGCGCATGGTCGGGGAGCGCCCGTTCGAGCGCCGCGATCCAGGGGGTGTAGGGGTCGGCGGCGCGCGCAGCGGCGAGTTCGTCGCGCACCGCGGCCGCGCGGTCGGATCCGGAGCCGCCCCCGACTCGCGGGAGCGGCGGCAGGTGCTCGAGCGCGCGTGCGGCGAACTCGGCCACGCGCATCGGGATCGCGGGCCGGCGCTGGCGCGGGTGCGCGGCGGTGGGATCGATGTCCACGCGGAGGATCTCGGGGAGCTCGGGCCCGGCCGGCGGGAGGGGGAGACCCTCCGAGTCGGAGAGTTCGGTACCCAGCGCGAGCACCAGATCGGCCTCGGCGAGCAGGCGGTGCGCAGCGGGGAAGAACAGGCTCACGCCCGTGGTGAGAGGATGCTGCGGCGGGAGCAGACCCTTGGCGTTGCCGGTGAGGATCACGGGGGCGTCGACGCGCTCGGCCAGCGCCATCACCGCCGGCCGGTCGTGCCGCGCCCCGCCGCCCGCGACGACGACGGGGCGCTCCGCCGCCGCGAGGAGGTCGAGGGCATCGGCGAGGCCGGCCGGGGCGGCTGCGACCGCGACCGCGGAGAGCGTCGCGACCACGTCGGGCGAGGCCGCCGTCCCGTCGCTCCCGGCGGCGTCGCGCCGGGCGCGCTCGGGGCGCCCCAGCTCGCCCACCTCCTCGGCGAGCAGGTCGACGGGCACGCCGATGTAGACGGGCCGGGGGCGCTCCGCGGCCCAGCGGCGGAACGCCTCGTCGATGAGCTCGGCGACACGTGCGGCCGAGTCGACGGTCTCGCTGATGAGGGTGAACGGGCGCAGCACCTCGGCGAGGTCGGGGGTGTCGTGCAGCGTGCCGCGGTGCGAGCCCAGCTGCGCGCGCTCGACGGCGGACGCGATCACCAGCATCGGCACGGAGTCGTGCCACGCCTGCGCGATCGGGGTCATCGCGTTGGTCACGCCGGGGCCGGTGATGAGGTAGCAGACGCCCGGCTCGCCGGTGACCCGTGCGTAGGCGTCGGCCATGAACCCCGCACCCTGCTCGTGGCGGGGCACCGCGACGCGGAGGCCGCTCCCGTCGATGCCCCGGAAGAGCTCGAGCGTGTGCACGCCCGGGATCCCGAAGACCTGTTCGACGCCGTACTCCGCGAGCAGCGTGCTGATGGCCTGGCCGAGTCTCATCGGGGTGCTCCCTTGTGCGGTGCGGACGGTTCCGTGCCCACTCTACATGTCGACCGGTCGGTATGGAATCTCGGTCGCGATGATGTAACGAGCCCGGACCCGGGCCCCGGCCCGGCGGCCGGAGCAGCTACAGCTGGTGGGCGTCGAGGATCGTGTAGCTGTAGCCCTGCTCGGCCAGGAAGCGCTGCCGGTTCTGGGCGAAGTCCTGATCCACGGTGTCGCGTGCGATGAGCGTGTAGAACGACGCCGTCAGGGGAGCGGTTTCGTCCTCATCCCGGACGTCGGGCGCGCCGCCGCGGGACGCTTCGAGGCTTCGCCTCTCCGCGGCCCGCGCACTGGACTTCGGCCGCAGCAGGCGGCCGAGGCGCTGCGCCTCCTCCTGGCGCGATCCGAAGGATCCGGAGATCTGGATCGCCACCGACGCATCCGGGAGATCCACGGAGAAATTGGCGACCTTCGAGACGACGAGGATCCGCTCCTCGCCCGAGCGGAAGGCCTGGAACAGCTCCTCGCGCCGGTCCACCGGAGTCTGACCGGTGATGAGCGGCGCCCCGAGCGCCTCGGCCATCGCCTCGAGCTGGTCGATGTACTGCCCGATCACCAGCACGCTCTCGCCGGGGTGCTTCTCGATGATGCGCCGCGCGACGGACTGCTTGGCGAACGTCGACGACGCGATGCGGTAGCGGTCCTGATCCTCGGCCACCGCGTAGTCCATGCGCTCCGACTCGCTCAGGTCGATGCGCACCTCGAAGCAGGCGGCGGGCGCGATGAAGCCCTGCGCCTCGATGTCCTTCCAGGCCGCGTCGTAGCGCTTCGGGCCGATGAGGCTGAACACGTCGCCCTCGCGGCCGTCCTCGCGCACGAGCGTCGCGGTGAGGCCGAGGCGGCGGCGGGCCTGCAGCTCGGCGGTGAGCTTGAACACCGGCGCGGGCAGCAGGTGCACCTCGTCGTAGACGATCACGCCCCAGTCCTGCGCGTCGAGCAGCGAGAGGTGCGCGTACTCGCCCTTCCGGCGGCTCGTGAGGATCTGGTAGGTCGCGATCGTGACCGGCTTGACCTCCTTCACCTGACCGGAGTACTCGCCGATCTCGTCCTCGGTGAGGCTGGTGCGGCGCAGCAGCTCGTCGCGCCACTGGCGGGCCGAGACCGCGTTGGTGACGAGGATCAGCGCCTTCGCGCCCACTGCGGCCATCGAGGCCGCGCCCACGATCGTCTTGCCGGCGCCGCAGGGCAGCACCACCACGCCGGAGCCGCCCCGCTGGAACGCCTCGACCGCCTTGGACTGGTAGTCGCGCAGCTGCCAGCCCTGCTGCTCCAGATCGATGTCGTAGGGCTCTCCGGGTGTGTAGCCGGCGAGATCCTCGGCGGGCCAGCCGCGCGCCACGAGCTGCTGCTTCAGCTCGCCCCGCGCCCAGGCCTCGACGGGGTAGGTGCGATCGTCGAGCCGGTTGCCGAGCAGGGGAGCGATCTTCTTCGCGCTCGCCACCTCGCGCAGCACCGCGGGATCGTCGCAGCGCAGGATCAGCTCGCCCGCGCGCTCGCCGCCGTACTCATCGGCTCCCGCGCGCTCGATGGTGAGCCGGCCGTAGCGGCGCATCGTGTCTTCGATCTCGCTCGCCACCCCGGTGGGCACCGGGAACTTGGCGTGCCGGTTCAGCGTGTCGAGGATCTCTTCGGAGGTGTGGCCCGCGGCGCGCGCGTTCCAGAGGCCGAGCCGCGTGATGCGGTAGGTGTGGATGTGCTCGGGTGCGCGCTCCAGCTCGGCGAACACCGCGAGTTCGTGGCGGGCGTCCTCCGCGTCCGGGTGCGCGACTTCCATGAGCACGGTGTGGTCGCTCTGCACGATGAGGGGCCCGAGATTCATAACTGACTAGTTTACCGTGCCCGGGCGGCGAGCCGGTGCTCCGGCCTCCGCGCGAACCCTGCGAGTGAGCACTGCCGGGGCGAGTGGGCACTCGGGGAAGCCCGCCCCGGGTGCTCCCTCACCCCGGAGCGCGCGTCAGTAGTTGTCGCCTCACGTCAGGTTTGGTGACAACTACTGACGCGCGAAGGTGTCTCGCGGGGCGGGGCGGGGTGGGGCCGCGGGATCAGGCCGGTTCGACGGCGGTGATCAGGTTGACCGGCAGGGTGCGCTCGACCCCGGCGGCCTGGTCGGTCGCGCGCAGGCGGCCGGCGTTGAGCGATACCGGCAGCAGGAGGAAGGTGTGATGCTGGCCGCGGGCCTCGGCGGTGACGCGCACCGGGGTGCGGTCGCGGATCGCGAGCTCGAGCCTCCGGGTGAAGTCGCCGGTGCCCGGCTCGGAGCGCGCCGCGAGGTAGACGCGCTCGATCAGCTCCGCGAGCGCCTCGGCGAGGGCGCCCGCGCGGGGCTGGGGATCGATGGGGGGAGCCGCGTGCGCGGACCGCTCGGGCGCGGCCTCACGAGGTCCCGAGGCGTGGTAGCGGGCGTCCGCGAGCGCTGCGAGCACGTGGTCGGCGCGCAACCGGGAGAGCAGCGTGGTCGGGTCGACGCGCTGCAGCTGCAGGTGCTGCAGCGCGCGGTCGACGGTCAGGGTGTCGGCGAGCTCGGGGCGGCTGACGACGACGCGGGTGCGCCCGTCGTCGCCCTGGTACTCGCTCACGACGATGTTGCCCACGCGCTCGGCGAGCGATCCGAGCAGGTAGTCGAGGGGCTGCGGAATACCGGTGAGCGAGACCCGCTCGAAGACGGTGCGCGCCTCGGCCGGAGTGACGCCGCGCTTGAGCGCCTCGGCGATCGACGCCTCGGTGATGCGCTTCGTCGAGGCGACGCCGATGTGCTCGGGCACGGTGAGGGACGCCAGGTCGATCTCGTCCTGCGGTGCGAGCGGGCCGGGCACGATCACGCTCAGATCCGGCTGCACGTAGACGCCCGGGGCGGCCGGGGGCAGCAGCTGCCGGGCGAGTTCGGCCGCCGCGTCGCGCTCGCCCGAGCGCAGCAGCTCCGCGACCCGGCTGAGGCGCCCGCGTGCGGCGAGCCCGAGATGCTCGGCGGCGGCGACGAACCGCCGCGCCGCTTCGAGCTCGGCCTCGGGCAGCAGCGGGAAGCGCCGCGGCAGCGCGTCGGCCGCGGCCGCGAGGGAGGCCGACCGCGGCAGGGCGGCTCGCAGGGGCACGGGCATGGTCGCCAGCGTCGCCGCGGCGAGCTCGAGCCACCGCGCCGTGTGGTCGCCCCGCATCCAGTCGGCGGCCCGGTCCGCGACGACGAGCGAGGATCCGCCCGCCACGACCAGGCCCGCCCGGTCGGCGGCCGCGAGCGCCTGCGCGGCGTAGTCCGCGTCGATCCCCACGACCTCCGCGATCCCGCGCACCGTCGCGACGGCGACGGTGCCGTTGCGGTTCAGACGGCCGGGATGATCCCCCAGCACGCGCAGGCACTCGGCGGCCTGGCCGACCGAGGTCAGCGCCGCGGTCATCCACGAGGGGGCGTCCGGCTCCTCGGGATCCACCGCGCCCTCGGCGGGCTCGAGCGGTGCCGGGTCCGCGCCGACCTCGTCGGGCCGGAGCCCGGCGGCCTGCAGCGCCTGGCGCAGCGTCTCGGTGACCTCGGGGAGCGCCACCGGGCGTCCGTCCTCGATGCCCACCAGGCCGAGATCCCGCAGCGCGGCGAGCGGTTCGTCGTCCTCCCCTCGCGCGGCCGCCGGGGCCGCTCCCACCCGGAGCAGCACCGCCAGCGCGCCGCGGTCGAGCGGAGTCAGGGCGCGGAGGACGGACTCCGGTCGCAGCAGCTCGGCCGCGAGCCCGATGGGGTCGAGCACGCTCGAGGGTGCCTGCGGGCGCCGCCGGCGCACAAGCGACTCGAGCGCGTCGCGATCCATCTCCGCGATGGCGGAGGCGAGCGCCAGGGTGCCGCTCATAGCGTCGCCGAGCCTACGAGCGGTTGCCGCGTCGGAACTCGGCGCGACGGCGGCGCTGGCTGAGCACGAGCAACAGGATCAGCAGGACGAACCCCACGGGCAGACCGATGAGCGAGAACCCGTAGACGAACGGCCACAGCCCCTCCGCCATGGCCTGACGGTCGTTCATTCCCACGATGAGCGTGGCGAAGAACGAGAGCAGCGCGGTCGCGATGATGGCGAGCGAGGCGTAGGCGAGGATCCTCTCGAGGACCGACGGGGTGCTGGGTTCAGTGGACATCCGTGCCATGCTATCGGCTGCACCGCTGAAGCGACTGGAGGAGAGCGCGGTAGACTTGGCCGAGTATGCGAGCGCAGCGCTCGCGAAGACGTGCGTGGCGGAGCGATCTCCGCTGGAGAGGGACGAAGGCATGCCGAACGGCAAGGTCAGGTTCTATGACGAGGCGAAGGGCTTCGGGTTCATCCAGGGCGATGACGGAGCACAGGTGTACCTGCACGCGTCGGTGATCCCCGAGGGGGCCGACGTGCAGACCGGCACGCGCCTGGAGTACAGCGTGGCCGACGGTCGCAAGGGTCCGCAGGCGCTCTCCGTGCGCGTGATCGACACGCCTCGCCTGGCGAAGCGCAACCGCAAGTCGGCGGACGAGATGGCGGTCATCATCGAGGACCTGGTCAAGCTGCTCGACGGGCTGGGCAGCCACCTGAAGAACGGCCAGTACCCCGAGCGCTCGCAGTCGCGCAAGGTCGCGACCATGCTGCGCCGCGTCGCGGATGACTTCGATGTCTGAGCCGCAGGCGTCGCCGTTCGACGAACCCGGGACGCGGGCCGCCGGGGCTCCCGGCTCCGAAGCGCCGGAGGCCGAGGGAACCGGGTTCGAGGCGGCCGATGCCGTTGAGATCCCGCCGATCGAGATCGAGCCGGATGAGGTGCTGCTGGCGGCGCGGGATCAGGCGCGCGCCGCGCTGGCCGAGATCACCGACCCGCGCACCGTGGGATCGGACGACGGGCACGAGGTGCACGAGGAGCACGTGCTCACGCTGTTCTTCGAGTGCCGGCTGCCCGGCTACCCCGGATGGCGCTGGGCCGCGACCCTCGCGCGCATCGACGAGGAGTCGGCCGTGAACGTGCTCGAGGTCGAGCTCCTGCCGGGGGCCGGTGCGGTCGTGGCGCCCGAGTGGGTGCCCTGGTCGGTGCGTCTGGCGCAGTACCGCGAGTCGCAGGCGCGCCAGGCCGCCGAGGAGGCGGCCGCCGCCGAGGCAGCCGCCGCGGAGCTGAGCGACGAGGACGATGCGGACTCGGAGGAGGATCTGCTCGACGGCGACATCCTCGACAACGATTTCAGCGACTTCGACGACGAGATCGACGGCGTCGACCTCGACGAGGAAGGCGCCGTGCTCGCCGGGACGGTTGAAGATCCGGATGAAGACGACGTCGATGCGGATGAGGATCTCGCGGACGATTCCGACGACACCGAGCTCTTCGACGACGACTCCGATGACCTCGACGACCTAGACGACGACTCGGAAGACGACGAGTAGACCGTCTTCTCGGGCCCCTGCGGCCGGACCCTCTCGAAGGGGGTCTCATCGGTGTGCAACATTGGCCTCGATCCGAAGTACGTATTTTCCACGGATCCCCGGATCCGGATCTCTCCATAGCGTTCTCACACAACGGGGAGCACGGCGCAGGCCGATCGATTGCATCCTCGTGATCCGTGGGAATCGAGGACGCAATGGAGCTATCAGGCCACCGGCAACGGGGAACGCTCAGCGGTGCACGCGCGGCGCGACGCCGCCTGAACCGTCGAGGCGCAACCGGGGTGATCGCGGCGATCGCGGCATGCTCGATCGCCCTCCTGGGCGCGGCGCCCGCGTTCGCGGAGGGATCGCCCGCAGCCGGTGGACCCGAGACGGCTCAGAGCTCCGTCGATCCCGCACCGCTGGTCGCGGATCCCGCTCCGCCGACCGCTGATCCGGCGCCGGTCGCCGATCCGCCTCCCGCGGAGCCGACGAGCCCGCCGCCAACGGAGCCGGCACCGGCCGTCGAAGAGCTGCCGGCGGCGGATCCCGCCCCGCCCGTCGAGGAGACGGTGGCGGCTCCGGAGGAGACGGAGGCGGCGCCCGCCGCCCGGGCCGCCTCCGGCGAGGAGGACGCGGGCCTGCAGGCCGAGCCGATCGCCCCGCTGGCCGTGATCGTGGACGACTGCGGGAACACCAACGCCTGTGCCGGCCTGAGGATCACCACCACCGTGGTCAACGCGGGCGGCGGAACCGCCACGGCGGCCGCCTGGGAGCTGAAGGCGGTGCGCAACAACGCGACCTCCGACGAGTACCCCTTCTCCTCCGGGCAGACGCGCACCGTGCCGCGGAACGCCACCTACACCCTCTCGGCGACGGCCGATCCGGCGATCCAGGCGCAGTACACCACGAGCTTCGCGTGCAGCCAGACCAGCAACGCGACCGTCTCGGCGCCGAACCGCACGGTGTCGTTCAACAACAACACGAACCAGACGCCGAGCAACCGCTACGCCTACTGCACCTTCACGCAGACCTTCCGGCAGCCGGTGACGATCCAGGTGAACAAGCAGGTGCTGCGGGGCGGGGCCAACGCCGCGCTCGCGGCCGGTGCGAAGTTCGAGCTCTGGACCGACGCCAGCCCCTCGGTGCGCGTCGACCAGCCGTGGGCCGGCTGCGAGATCACCTCGGGCACCTCCTGCAGCATCCTCGTCCCCGGCGGCTTCACCGGCGTCTCCTACCGCGTCGTGGAGACGACGCCCGGGCCGGGCACCTTCGCGCTGGGTCAGATCGCCACCGGTTCGGCGACCGGCGCGCTCACCGCCAAGCCGTATCCCGGCAGCACGGGCGTGCTGCCCACGTCGGGCGGAACCGTCAACGTGCCCCGCACGACGGTGAGCGGATCCACCGATCTCTCAAGCATCGGCGCCACGACGAACGCGATCTTCAACCCGCAGGTGCTGCCCACCTGCACCACGGGTCTGCGGATCGGCCTGGTGCTCGACACCTCGACGTCGATCGACACCTCCGAGCAGACGGCCTACGCCAATGCCGTGCGCAGCCTCGTCAACGGGCTCGTCACCCCGACCGACCTGATCCACATCACGTCGATCATGTTCAACAACGCCGGGACGGTGCAGAGCGAGGCCAGCGGCCGCAGCGGAATCGCCTCATCGGCCCTCGCCTCGAACCTGCACGGCTACCTGAGCAACAACGGCAACTACGCCGCGGCGACCAACTGGGACGACGCGCTCGACAAGGCCTCGGCCGGCAACTACGACATCGTGCTCATGGTGACGGACGGCGCCCCGACGCGCAGCCGCTCCACCACGAGCGCCGACAGCGTGCGGTTCTTCCACGTGGAGAACGCGGTGCTCTCCGCGAACGCCGTGAAGGCCGGCGGAGCCCCCGTCTGGGCGGTCGGCGTGGCGCTTCCCGGCGGCTCGGAGACCAACCTGATGGCCATCTCCGGGAAGACCCTGAACCAGGACTACTTCACCGCGGACTGGAGCGAGCTCGAGGGGCGGCTCAGGGCGATCGCGCAGGGACTGACCTGCCAGGCCCCGATCACCGTCAACAAGACCGAGATCGCCTCGAACGGCACCGAGACCCCTCTCCGCGGAGGTTGGAGCTACACGGCGGGGCTCGTGGCCGGAAGCCAGGGCACGCTGAACGGTGCGGCGCAGCAGACCACGGTCGCCGGCGTCGCCGCTTCGGTGGAGTGGATCCAGAGCTTCACGGCCGAGGACCAGCAGGCGTCGCTCACGATCACGGAGACGCCGAAGGAGAACTGGACGCTCGACAGCGTGACCTGCGTCAACCGCGGCACGATCCCCGTCCCGGTCACGCGCGACGGCGACTCGTGGACGGTGCCCCCGTTCGGAATCGGCGACAACATCACCTGCACCGTGAAGAACCGTCACGCGGAGCCCGCAACCCTCGCGGTGCACAAGACCTGGGTGATCACGGACTCCGCCGGCGAGACGATCGGGACCTACACAGCGCCCCAGGGCGCCGGCGATCCGGTGCCGAGCTGGCTGACGGCATCCCCCACGATCCAGGGGGTCGACGGCCCCCAGTGGGGCACCGTGTACCCCGGCTTCGTCAAGGATCAGCAGGTCGCCATCGGCGAGACCGCCTCCATCGACACGGCCGACCACCCGGGATGCGAGCTGACCTCGCAGCGGCTCACCCGGGCCAACGGGGCGGCTGTGAACCCGCCGGTCGACCTGAGCGGGGGCGCGACCCACACCGCGACCCTCGTCGGCGGCGCCAACACCTTCGGGATCACGAACACCGTGACCTGTGCGACCTCGCTCACCCTGGTGAAGCACGTGACCGCGGGAGACGCGCCGGCGCGCGACTGGGACCTCACGGCGACGCCCGAGGGCGGAACGCCGATCACGGTCTCGGGCGATGAGGCCGCGACCGGCGCCAACACCTTCGAGGTGACTCCCGGCACGAGCCACGCCCTCACCGAGGCGCTCGCCGATCCGGGCAGCGTCATCGCCTACTTCCTCGACCGCGTGGAGCAGTGCGAGCCCGACGCGAGCCTGCCGGGCGGCTTCGATCCCGCGGCCTGCGTGACGATCTCCGATCCCTCGGACATCTCGGTCGGCCTGGGACAGCACGCCATCTACCGCTTCGTCAACCAGCCGGCGCCCATGGTGGCGGTGCCGCTCACCGGCGGACTCAGCTCGGACGCGTTCGGGATCGCGGGGATCGGCCTCGCCGCTCTCGCGGCCATCATCGGGACCCTCTACTGGAACCGCAGGCGCCGACTCCCGGAGGTGCCGTGACACGGGCACCGCATCGGACGCGGCCGCCGGCCGTGCAGACCTTCCGCATCGAACACCGAACGGGGCCCGGGGACGCGCCCCTCAAGAGAGGAACATCATCATGAGGCAACAGCAACGGGGCCGCTTCGGCAGACGGGCCCTCGCAGCGATCGGCGTCACCGCTCTGGCGGTGGTCGGGGCGATCACCTCGGCGAGCGCCGCATCCGCGGTCGACGAGCCGGTATCGCCGACCGTCGTGGGCAACATCGACACCGGGCAGGCGCGTTCGCTGACCGTGCACAAGTACGAGGAGCAGGGCTCGACCTCTCCGCTGAACCCCGACGGCAGTGAGACCCCCTCGGGCAATGCGCTGAGCGGCGTGGAGTTCACGGTTGCCCAGGTGGACGGCATCGACCTCACGAACCCTGACGACTGGGCCGTGGTGCCCAGCCTCCAGTACTCGGGCGGCCGGGTGACGGACGGGGTGGACACCTACTCGGTCACCGCGGTGGGCACGCAGGAGACGGTGAGCGGTTCGACCACCTTCTCCGGCCTCGGCATCGGGGTCTATCTCGTGACCGAGGGCGCCGACAACGGCGGCAACAGCATCGTGAGCAAGGCGGAGCCGTTCTTCGTGACGGTGCCGCTGCCGCACGACAACGAGTGGCTGTACGACGTCCACGTCTACCCGAAGAACTCGGTGGGCAGCATCGAGAAGTCGGTCGACAGCTCCGACGCCGTGAAGCTCGGCGACGTGGTGAAGTGGACGGTCACCGCCGCGATCCCGCAGCTGGCCCCCGGCGAATCGCTCGCGAGCTTCGGCGTCAGCGACACCTTCGACAGCAGGCTCGGCGGGCTCGGCGTGGACTCGGTCACGATCAACGACGTCGACGTCGCCTACTCCACCGCCGGAAGCAGCGGCCAGACGCTCCTGGTTACCCCGGACCTCGCCACCGTGAACGCCAACCAGGGCGAGTACGTGGTGATCGTGTTCACCAGCACGGTCCAGTCGATTGGCAACGGCGTGATCGAGAACCAGGCGCTCGTGCACCTGCCCGGCGACGTGTCGCTGCCCTCGAACAAGCCCGCCACCAAGTGGGGCGCGGTGACGATCGAGAAGTACGACGCGGAGGAGGGCGCGGGCCAGCGGCTGAACGGTGCGAAGTTCGCGCTCTACCAGACCCAGGCCGAGGCCGAGGCCGCGCTCGCCGGCACCGTCGGCACCCCCGTCTGGACGGGTGAGACGAGCGGCGACGGCACCGCGACGATCGACGGCCTGTACGTCGGCGACACCACCGACGGGCAGACGGCCCGGGACTACTACCTGGTGGAGACGCAGGCACCCGCCGGCTACCAGCGCCACGACGCCGTGATCCCGGTGACCGTGACCCCCGGCTCGATCGCGGAGGCCACGATCGTGCAGGTCGCCAACACCCAGGTCTCTCCGGTGCAGCTGCCGCTCACCGGCTCGGCGGGAGCCCTGGTGCTCTCCATCGCCGGCCTCGCTCTCCTGGTCGCCGCTGCCGGCACGGCGCTCATCGCGTCGCGCCGCAAGCAGGCGACGACCAGGTAACAGACCGGGGTGGAGAGGAGTCCTTCCCCGTCTCCTCTCCACCCCGCACCAGAAGCGGAGACGCCCATGTCGCAGCAGATACTCGATTCGGAGAACCCCCCAAATCCCCCGGATCCTGCCGCACAGGACACGCAACCCGCTCTACTATCGGGCTCGGCTCGGCGGCGGCGCCGGCCGAGTCCGGTAGTGCTTCTCGTCGCGCTGCTCGCGCTCGCCGGAGCGGTGCTCCTGCAACTGCCCGGGATCGCCACCTGGTTCTCGCAGCTCGAGGCCTCCCGCGAGATCGTCGCCATGAACCGGGCGACGGTCGACAACGGCGCCGAGGTCCGCGAGCAGGCGCTCGCCGAGGCCCGCGCCTACAACGCCGACCTCCTCACCGGCACCGCCGTCGTCGGGGCGGGGGAGCGGGTGCCCCGGGCCGCGGACGCCGGGCAGGCGGACCGCTACGATCGCCTCCTCCGAGCCGACGCGACGGGCCTCATGGCCCGCATCAAGATCCCCTCCATCGACGTGGACCTGCCCGTCTACCACGGCACGAGCGACGCGGTGCTCGAGATGGGGGTCGGCCACCTCGAGGGCACGGCGCTGCCCGTGGGAGGCATCGACACGCACACCGTGCTCACGGGGCATCGCGGCCTCGCGAAGGCGGAGCTCTTCAGCAATCTCGACCGCGTGGGCGTCGGCGACACCTTCGTCATCGAGGTGTTCGGCGAGGTGCTCACCTACCGCGTCGTCGAGACGCAGGTGGTCGAGCCCGATCAGACCCAGTCGCTGTTCCCCGTGCTCGGCCGCGACCTCGCCACGCTGGTGACGTGCACACCGCTCGGCGTCAATTCGCACCGCATCCTCGTCACGGGCGAGCGGGTGACCCCCACGCCCGTCGCGGACGTGGAGGCCGCCGGCGGCGACCCGACCGTTCCCGGGTTCCCCTGGTGGGCGGTGTGGTCGGGCGCCGCCGTGGTGGTCATCGGCGGCTACGTGGCGCTGAGCAGCCGCGGAGTGCGCTGAGGGCGGGGCTCCCGCTGCGCAGCCGCGGGTTCCGCCGGTGGCGAGATCCCGATCGGATCAGACCAGGCGCTCCAGCACGTAGTCGATCGCGCCGGTGAGCGTCCGCACGTCGTCGGGCTCGATCGCGGTGAAGGTCGCGATGCGCAGCTGGTTGCGGCCCAGCTTGCGGTACGGCTCGGTGTCCACGATCCCGTTCGCGCGCAGCGCCTTCGAGATCGCCGCGGCATCCACGGCGTCGTCGAAGTCGATCGTCACGACCACCTGCGAGCGGTGATCCGGATCCGCCACGAACGGCGTGGCTACCGGGGTGCGCTCCGCCCACTCGTAGAGCACTCCGGAGGACTCGGCGGTGCGGGCGGCGGCCCAGGCGAGGCCGCCCCGGCCGTTGATCCAGCGCACCTGCTCGTCCATGAGCCCGAGCGTCGCGAGGGCAGGGGTGTTGAGGGTCTGGTTCTTGCGCGAGTTCTCGATCGCGCCCGCGAGGTTCAGCGTCTCGGGGATGAAGCGGCCCGACGCGGTGACGCGCTCGATGCGCTCGATCGCGGCGGGGGAGACGAGGGCGAACCACAGGCCGCCGTCGGACGCGAAGTTCTTCTGCGGCGAGAAGTAGTAGACGTCGACCTCGTTCGCGTCGAAGTCGATCCCGCCGGCCCCGCTCGTGGCGTCGACGACCGTGAGCGCTCCCGCGTCGCCCGCCACGCGGCGCACGGGGGCCATCACGCCCGTCGAGGTCTCGTTGTGCGGGTAGGCGTAGACATCGACACCCGCGACCGCCTCGGCCTGCGAGCGCGAGCCCGCGTCGGCCGTGCGCACGTCGGGCTCCTCCAGGAACGGAGCGGCGGCAGCGGCCTTCGCGAACTTCGCGCCGAACTCGCCGAAGGTCAGGTGCTGGCTGCGGCGCTCGATGAGCGAGTGCACGGCCGAATCCCAGAACGTCGTGGCCCCGCCGTTGGCGAGCAGTACCTCGTAGCCCTCGGGCGCCCGGAACAGCTCGGCGAGCCCCTCGCGCACGCTGCCGACCAGATCCTTCACCGGCGCCTGCCGGTGGGAGGTGCCGAGTACGGCGGGCTGCAGCGACGCGAGGAAGTCGAGCTGCTCGCCCCGCACCTTGGAGGGGCCGCATCCGAAGCGACCGTCGGCGGGCAGGAGTTCAGCGGGGATGATGATATCGGCCATGTGGACGATTCTACGAGAGCCGGGCGCGGAACGTTCGCGGAGAGAGTGAGATCCTCCACCGAGAAGAGTCGGGAAACCGGTGCCGGATGCTCTAGTGTGTTAGGCGAACCTAAGTTAATGAGAGGACGGCGATGACGGACCTGATCGACACGACGGAGATGTACCTGCGCACGATCCTCGAACTCGAGGAGGAGGGCATCGTCCCTCTGCGCGCCCGCATCTCGGAGCGACTCGGCCACTCCGGCCCCACCGTGTCCCAGACCGTCGGCCGCATGGAGCGCGACGGCCTCGTCGTCGTGACCGACGATCGCCGCCTCGAGCTCACCCCCCAGGGGCGCACCAAGGCCGTGCACGTCATGCGCAAGCACCGCCTCGCCGAGCGCCTGCTCTCCGACGTCATCGGCCTCGAGTGGGCGTACGTGCACGAGGAGGCCTGCCGCTGGGAGCACGTGATGAGCGAGCGGGTCGAGCGCAAGCTGCTCGGCATCCTCGGGCACCCCACCGAGTCCCCCTACGGCAACCCGATCCCGGGGCTCGACGAGCTCGGCGCGCTGCGAGCGGGTTCGTTCCAGTCCGGTGTCACCGGTATCGCCGAACTGCTCATCGACCCCGAGCAGCCGGTGACCGCGCACATCAAGCGCCTCGCCGAGCCGCTGCAGGTGGATCCCGAGCTGCTCGAGCAGCTGGCCGGGGCCGGCGTGCTGCCGGGCAGCACTGCGACGTTCACGCGTCGCGGCGATGTCGTGCACGTCGAGGTCGCGGGATCGAGCGAGGCGCTCGATCTGCCGAGCGACGTCGCGGCGCACATCTTCGTCTCGGTGTAGACGAGATCCCGTCCGCGGGGCGCGGAGGAAACCACGGAGATGCCCGAGAGGGCTGTCCACAATGGAGTTGATAGACCGAGGAGTCGAATGTCACTGCCCACCCCTGAATCCCATCTCCGTGCGGTCGCGAAGGTCGTCGAGCATCGCAGCGCGGGCGAACCCGAGTTCCTGCAGGCCGTGCACGAGGTGCTCGAATCGCTGGAACCGGTGCTCGCCGAGCACCCCGAGTTCGTGGAGGGCGGGATTCTCGAGCGGCTCGTCGAGCCGGAGCGGCAGCTGATCTTCCGGGTGCCGTGGACGGACGACGAGGGCTTCGTGCGGGTGAACCGCGGTTTCCGGGTGCAGTTCAACTCCGCGCTCGGGCCCTATAAGGGCGGTCTCCGCTTCCACCCGTCGGTGAACCTCTCGGTCATCAAGTTCCTCGGCTTCGAGCAGATCTTCAAGAACGCGCTCACGTCGCAGCGCATCGGCGGCGGCAAGGGCGGATCTGACTTCGATCCGAGCGGCAAGAGCGACGCCGAGGTGATGCGCTTCTGCCAGAGCTTCATGACGGAGCTGGTGCACCACATCGGCGAGCACACCGACATCCCCGCGGGCGACATCGGTGTGGGCGCGCGCGAGATCGGCTTCCTGTTCGGCCAGTACCGGCGCATCACCCAGCGCTACGAGGCGGGTGTGCTGACCGGCAAGGGCGTGGGCTGGGGCGGTGCCGAGGTGCGCACCGAGGCCACCGGCTACGGCGCCGTGTTCTTCGCGGAGGAGATGCTGCTGCGCGCGGGAGAGGGGATCGAGGGCCGCCGCGCCGTGGTGTCCGGATCCGGCAACGTGGCCACCTACGCGATCGAGAAGATCCAGCAGCTCGGCGGCAAGGCCGTCACGGCCTCCGACTCGAGCGGCTACATCGTCGACGAGGCGGGTGTCGACCTCGATCTGCTGAAGCAGGTGAAGGGCGTCGAGCGCGCACGCATCTCGGTGTACGCGGAGCGGCGCTCCTCGGCGCGCTTCGTCTCCGAGGGCTCCGTCTGGGACGTGCCGGCGGAGCTCGCCTTCCCGTGCGCCACGCAGAACGAGCTCGACGAGGGGAACGCCCGCGCGATGATCTCGAACGGCGTGCGCGCCGTCGCCGAGGGCGCCAACATGCCCACGACGCCGGCCGCCGTCGAACTGCTGCAGCAGGCCGGCGTGCTGTTCGGGCCGGGCAAGGCGGCGAACGCCGGCGGCGTGGCGACGTCGGCGCTCGAGATGAGCCAGAACGCCGCGCGCTCGCGCTGGGACCGCGACAAGAGCGAGACGCGACTGCACGACATCATGCGTGACGTGCACGGTGCCACCTACGCGGCATCGGAGCGCTACGGGCGACCCGGGGACTACGTGCTCGGCGCGAACTCGGCTGCGTTCGTGCGGGTGGCGCAGGCGATGCTCGAGCAGGGCGTGATCTAGGTTTCTCTCGACATCGAGAGAACGGGCACTCCGGATTCCGTGGAAAAGACGCCGAGTTTCAAGGCATGTTGAAGGTTTCGTGACCGGAACGTGACATTCGTGTGTTCTTCGGTTACCCTTGAACGGTCGCGGCCCGAAAGGGTCGTTTCTCGGAAGTTGAGAACCGTAAGCGAACGTTAGGCAGATTATTCTCGTGATTCAGAACCCCAGCACGGAAGTCGTGCTTTCCGGCGACGCCGCGAAGCCGGCTTCGGCGAAGGCGAAGCGAATCGCTCAGATGGCCGGTGCCGCAGCGCTCAGCTTCGGCCTGGTGGGCACCTTCAGCCTCCCGGCCTACGCCACCGCCCCCGAGCCGGAGGGACTGCCCGACGGCTTCGCCGCGGCTCAGACCCTCAAGACCGTGGAGGTCGACGATACGGTCCTCCCGCTCGCGGCTCCCAGCGGCGAGGTCAGCAGCGAGATCCTCGAAGAGGAGCGCCTGGCCGAGGAGGCCGCCGAGGCGGCCCGCCTCGCCGAGGAGCAGGCCGCAGCAGCAGCGGCCGACCAGCAGGCCTCGCAGGCCTACTCGGGCAAGGACGTCCCCGCAGGCAAGGGTGCCCAGGGCATCGTGAACGCGGCCCTCGCGCAGCTCGGCCAGTTCCAGGACTGCACGGCGCTCGTCGAGCGCTCGCTGCGGGCGATCGGCATTCCCGCCGGCGACCTCGGCACGCAGGTCGGGGAGTACACCGGTCTCGGTGGCGCGCTCGTCACCAGCGGCGACTACGCCCCGGGCGACGTGCTCATCTGGTCGGGTCGTCACGTGGCCGTGTACATCGGCAACGGCCAGGCGGTGCACGGCGGCTACGGCGGCAACCAGACGGTCGTCGCGAGCGCCTTCATCGACGGCGCCCCCGACGGGGTCGTGCGCTTCGGCTGATCGCACACGCAGCTTCGAAGAGCGGGCGGGGTTTCGACCCCGCCCGCTCTTCGCGTCTCTGGGCGCGTTCCCCGGCGGGGCAGGCGCAGCACCCGTCGCCGCCTCTGCTCGGAGCCCGGCCGATGTCCCGTGTTCTGCGATGGAGCGATCCGCGCTGCTAGACTCGATTCTCGGTGCGACGCCTCGGCGCGCACCGCACGCCTTGGTAGCTCAGTGGATAGAGCACTTCTCTCCTAAAGAAGGTGTCGGAGGTTCGATTCCTCTCCAGGGCACGATCGCAGGAGAGCGGAGCATCGCTTCGCTCACACCGTGACCGGGCTCGCAGCCCGGTCACGGGCTTCGCGCACCTCGCCTGACTCTCCCGCAGCCTGTCGCGAGGACGGGCTCTTTCTGGCGATGGCATGCTAACCGCCGCTCACCCGTCTCCTGCGTGCGACCGGGAGCAGCACGTACAGTGCGTCGATGACCAGCACCAGCACGAGCGACGCCTGTGCCGCGATCCACATGAGATAGGCATTCGGGAGCAGGTACGCGACGTCGTAGCCTCCGGCGGATTCCATGCGGTTGACGGCCTCACCGTCTGCGATGCTCCACAAGGCGTAGAAGAGGCCGAATGCGAGGTGCAGGAGCAGCAGTGCGATACCGCCGACCGCGAGTCCTGCCGTGTTGCGTGATGGTGTCGTCATTTCGCAGCTGACCATAGGATCCCGGATCCGCGGTTGTCAACAGCGGACGAGGGTTTGTCCCCAGTAGCGCCGTCAAGAAACGGCGCATTCGGAAGTTGCTGCTCTCGCTGGCGAAGGAACGGCTCCGAGAACCCGTGCGCCGACGCACTTCGGCTATACAATCTCCCAGTGCGAGTCCTCCCCGGGCCATCAGGCGCGGGGTCTCGCCCAGGAGAAGGAGCGGTCCGTGAGCGGCACTCAGATTCCCGACGCACCTCCGCGCACCGCACTGCTCGGACGGTTCGGCCTCGTGCGCATGTCGGGGCGCGATCCGCATGAGCGGCACCGCGTCGCGAGCCCGCTCGAGCTCTTCTTCGACCTCGTGTTCGTCATCGCGGTCTCGCAGGCGTCGCAGAACCTGCATCACGGCATCGTCGAGGGCCACGCGGCGAGCGCGGTCCTCGCCTACGCCATGGTCTTCTTCGCCGTCTGGTGGGCGTGGATGAACTTCACCTGGTTCGCCTCGGCGTTCGACACCGACGACTGGCTGTACCGGGTGACCACCATCGTGCAGATGGGCGGCGTACTGGTGGTCGCCGCGGGCGTGCACGACGCCATGACCGAGGGCGACTGGGCCACGGTCACCTGGGGCTACGTGGTCATGCGGCTCGCGATGGTGCTGCAGTGGGTGCGGCTCGCCATCTCCGACCCGCGACTGCGCGCGGTCGCCCTGCGCTACGCCGCCGGCATCACCGTGGTGCAGTGCCTCTGGGTGCTCCGCCTCACGCTTCCCGCCGAGGCCCAGTTCTGGACCTTCTGGCCCGCGATGGTGCTCGAGGTGCTGGTGCCCGTCTGGGCCGAGCGCGCGCGGAACACACCCTGGCACCCGCATCACATCGCCGAGCGCTACAGCCTGTTCGTGCTCATTCTCCTCGGCGAGAGCCTGCTCGCCTCGGCCAACGCCATCATCGACGCCCTGAACTCGGGCGAGCACATCGAGGGCGTCGTCGGACTCGCGCTCGCCGGCATCGTGCTGGCCGCCGGCGTGTGGTGGATGTACTTCTCGCACGAGTACGGCGACCGGCTCGACTCCGCCCGCACCGCATTCGGCTTCGGCTACGCCCACTACCTGCTGTTCGCCGCCGTCGGGGCGATCTCCGCGGGGATCGAGGTCGAACTCGACCTCCTCACCGAGGCCTCCGAGCACCTGGCGCCGTCGACGGCCTCGCTCTCGCTCGCCGTGCCCGTCGCGGCGTACGTGGTGGTCGTCTGGCTGATCCTCCTCCGCACCCGCATCTCGGCGGCCGCGTCGACCGTGTTCCTCCTCGCGGCCGCCGGCATCATCGCGTGCGCGCTGCTGCCGGTGGTGACGGTCGTCGGATCGGCCATCTGCGTGGTCATCGCGGTCGCGGCGATCGAGGCGCATCGTGCGCGGCGACCGGCGGGCGATCCGGCGCAGCCTCTCCTCGCCGATCGCTGAGAAACAGCCGCCGGGTGGTCCTGAGCTCGGCCGTCTGATCCTGGGCCCGGGGGCCCGGAGCCGCCGCCGGCGACCGAGCCGTCGCACACGCGAACGGGACCCCGGCCGAAGCCGAGGTCCCGTTCGCGTGTCCTGCGGACGAATCAGTTGAACTGGTTCATCGTGTTGTCCTTGCCGCCGGCCTTGAGGGCCGCGTCGCCGGCGAAGTACTCCTTGTGGTTGTCGCCGATGTCGCTGCCGGCCATGTTCTGGTGCTTCACGGTGGCGATCCCCTGGCGGATCTCCTGGCGCTGCACGTCGCGCACGTAGGTGAGCATGCCCTCCTCGCCGAAGTAGCCCTTGGCGAGGTTGTCGGTCGACAGCGCCGCCGTGTGGTAGGTCGGCAGGGTGATGAGGTGGTGGAAGATGCCGGCGCGGGCGGAGCCGTCGCGCTGGAACGTGCGGATCTTCTCGTCGGCCAGCTGCGCGAGTTCGGTGCCGTCGTAGTCGACGCTCATGAGGTTCGCGCGATCGTAGGCCGTGACGTCCTGACCCTGCTCGGCGAGCTGGTCGTACGCCTGCTGGCGGAAGTTGAGGGTCCAGTTGAAGGAGGGGCTGTTGTTGTAGACGAGCTTCGCGTTCGGGATCGCCTCGCGGATCCGATCCACCATGCCGGCGATCTGCTCGACGTGGGGCTTCTCGGTCTCGATCCACAGCAGATCGGCGCCGTTCTGCAGCGAGGTGATGCAGTCCAGCACGCAGCGGTCCTCGCCGGTGCCCGAGCGGAACTGGTAGAGGTTGCTGGCGAGGCGCTTCGGGCGCAGCAGCTTGCCGTCGCGCTTGATGACCACGTCGCCGTTGCCGAGGTCGGCCTCGGAGATCTCCTCGACGTCGAGGAACGCGTTGTACTGGTCGCCCAGGTCGCCGGGGGCGCTGGTGACCGCGAGCTTCTGAGTGAGGCCGGCGCCGAGCGAGTCGGTGCGGGCGACGATCACGCCGTTGTCGATGCCGAGCTCGAGGAAGGCGTAGCGCACCGCGTTGATCTTCGCGATGAAGTCCTCGTGCGGAACCGTGACCTTGCCGTCCTGGTGGCCGCACTGCTTCTCGTCCGAGACCTGGTTCTCGATCTGGATGGCGCACGCGCCGGCCTCGATCATCTTCTTGGCGAGGAGGTACGTCGCCTCGGGGTTGCCGAAGCCAGCGTCGATGTCGGCGATGATCGGCACCACGTGGGTCTCGTAGTTGTCGATCTGCGACTGGATGAACTCGACGGCGGTCTCGTCGCCCGCGACACGGGCGTCGTCGAGCTGGCTGAAGAGGAGATCGAGTTCGCGGGCATCCGCCTGACGGAGGAAGGTGTAGAGCTCCTCGATGAGCGCCGGCACCGCGGTCTTCTCGTGCATCGACTGGTCGGGGAGGGGGCCGAACTCCGAGCGGAGGGCTGCGACCATCCAGCCCGAGAGGTAGAGGTAGCGCTTGTCGGTGCTCTTGAGGTGCTTCTTGATCGAGATCAGCTTCTGCTGGCCGATGAAGCCGTGCCAGACGCCGAGCGACTGCGTGTAGACCGACGAGTCGGCGTCGTACTCGGCCATGTCGCGGCGCATGATGTCGGCGGTGTACTGGGCGATCTCGAGACCCGTCTTGAAACGGTTCTGCGCCCGCATGCGGGCGACGTACTCCGGGCTGATCGCATCCCAGCTGGCACCGTTCTGCTCCTTGAGAGCCTTCACTGCCTCGATGTCGTCTTGGAACGAAGTCATGATGATTCCTCTTGTGTTGTGGCGGCTAATTCACCAGGGCCTTGATGGGCTACTTCTCACTATTCCCAAGAATGCGGGCGCTATCTGGCGGAATCGGGGGTGAAGATTCGCGAAATTTCTACTCGATAGAAGAACCCCGGCGTCGGGGGCATCGAGGCGGGTGAATCGCTGAACGCCGGGCGCGGGAGAACGGTACTCGGGGGAGTCGCGGTGCGGCGCGCTCAGAAGGGGGGCGAGAGCAGCAGTTCGACGCGCTCCGCGAGGAAGTCGGCGAGCGCGGGCGCGCCCTGCAGCGGCGCGCCCGCCCGCCAGCGCACGCGGAACTCGCCGTCCGTGTAGCCGACGGGCAGCTCGGGATCGGGCTCCGCGGGCGCGCCTGGTGCCGCGGATGCGCCGGGCGCCGTGGCAGCGGTCTGCGCCGGGGCGTTCGCCGCGGCCTCCGCCTCCTCCGCCGAGAGCGGGATGCGCGCCGCGTCGTAGTTGACGGGCGTGCCGGCCTCGTAGCCGCCCCGCAGCGCGGCCGCCGCGATCTCCCGGCGCTCCTCGCGGGAGAGCGACTGGTAGCCCGGTCTGCCGCGCTCCGCCGCGCGTGTGGCGTGCCCGAGTGCGTACAGCTCGCCGGAGGCGCCGAGCAGCAGCGGACCGATCCGCCACACCTCGCCCAGGGGTCGCATGGTCGCGGGCCGGGTCCACAGCAGCACGCGCCGGGGAGCGATGTACTCCGCCATCGCCTCGGCGGGCACCTCCTCGGCGCGCAGGCGCTCGGCCGCATCGGCGCAGGCGCGCACCGCGCGCTCGGCCGCACCGATCCTCTCCGCCGTCACCCGGCCAGTGTATCCGCGGATAGACTGTGGCCGGTGACCCACTCCTCCGCAGCGCAGGCGATCACGCGCCGCGCCACGATCCGCGCCATGCTCCTCGTCCTCGTCGGCGCGATCGGCGTGCAGTCGTCCGCCGCGATCGCCATGGGGCTGTTCGACGCACTGGGCGTGCTCGGCACCAGCTCCGTGCGCATGGCGATCGCGGCCGTGATCCTGCTCGCCGTGTTCCGGCCCCGCCTGCGCGGCCGCAGCGGCCGGGAGTGGGCCGGGATCGTCCTCTACGGCGTGGCCATGGCCGCGATGAACGCCTTCCTCTACCTCGCCTTCGACAGCCTGCCGCTGGGCGTGGCCACGACCATCGACTTCCTGGGGCCGTGCCTCGTCGCGCTCGCCGCATCCCGGCGGCCGCGCGAGGGGCTGCTCGCCGTCGCCGCCATCATCGGCGTGGGGCTCATCGCCGGCTTCGGCGGCCCCTTCGATCCGCTCGGCATGCTGTTCGCCGCCCTCGCCGGGGCCTCCTTCGGCCTCTACACGGTGCTGGCGGCCCGCGTGGGCCAGTCGGAGGGAGGCCTGCCGAGCGTCGCCCTGTCGGTCGTCGTCGCGGCGATCCTCACGCTGCCCTTCTCGATCCCGGCCGTGCCGCTCCTGCAGCCGCAGCACCTGCTGCCGCTGCTCGCCTCGGCTCTGCTCGGCACGGCGCTCGCGTTCACGGTCGACACGATGGCGGGCCGGCTCACCTCGGCTCGAGTGCTGGGCGTGTTCTTCGCCTTCGACCCGGTCGTCGGAACCGTGATCGGGGCGCTGTTCCTGGGGCAGCTGCTCACGCCCGTCGCGGTGGCCGGGATCGTGCTGGTCGTGGCGGCCGGCGCGGGAATCGTCTGGTCGGCGGGCGAGCGCCGCGCGACGTGACGGCCCGTAAGCTGAAGGTGTGACGGAAGAGGCGATAGCCGGCGGGCCGGAATCGGAGTCGCTCGAGATCGAGCGCAAGTACGAGGTGTCGGTGGCGCTGCCGCTGCCGGATGCCGGCCGCTTCCGGGAGGCGGGACTGGATCCCGACCTGCCTGTGACGCACCGGCTGTCGGCTCGGTACTTCGACACCCCGCGGGGCGACCTGGCCGCTCGGGGGCTCGCGCTGCGCGAGCGGCACGGCGGCAAGGACGCCGGCTGGCACCTGAAGCAGCGCGGCGACGCGGGGGTGAAGGAGCTGCTGTGGCCGCCGAGCGAGGGCATGCCCGACGCGCTGCGGGACGAGATCCGGCGCAGGATCGGCGACGCGGCCGACGAGGTGCGGCCCGTCGCCCAGCTGGAGACCGAGCGCACGGTGGTGATGCTGCGCGACGGATCGGGCCGCGAGGCGGTCGAGCTGGCCGACGACCGGGTGCGCGCGACCGATCGCGTCGAGGGTGTGGATCGGGCCTGGCGGGAGTGGGAGGCCGAGCTGATGCCGGGCGCGGACGAGGCGGTGCTGGATCGGGTGGAGGCGGTGCTGCTCGCCGCGGGGGCGGAGCACTCGCTCAGCTTCGCGAAGATCGCGCGTGCGACCGGGCGGCTGCTCGCGGCCGCCCGCGCGCGCGGAGCGGACGACGCGGTGCTCGAGGCGCTCGCGCGGCTCGATGCGTCGGACCGCGAGGCGGCGCGCGGGCTCGTCTCCTGAGCGCGGCGCGTAGGCTGGGGGAATGAGCAAAGGATCGAAGCGCGGCGGGGACGGGAAGCCGGACTCTCCGTCGCCGCAGGCGAGACGCAAGCAGATCATCGTCGGCATCGTGATGGGCGCGATCGTGGGCGTCGTGCTCGGGGCGATCACCCAGTTCTGGCTGTGGCTGCCGGCCGGGCTGGCGCTGGGCCTCGCCACCGGCGCGATCATGAAGCCGCCGGCCGAGTAGCGGGCTCCGCCTGAGCCTGAAACCGAGCCCATTGCGAGAGCCCGACGTGATTATTCGCGCTGGATGGCTCGGGGTCGAACGATGGGCTCGGTCTCGTGGGCAGCGATGCGTCGGGGCCGAACAGGGGATCCGCGCGGGCGAGTGCGCAGACCGCGCGGGCGCGCCGACATAGTCAATGACGTTGACATTCCCATTTACATCTCCCCGCCGATGTGCGAGGATCGTAGCGGACATCGAAGACGAGGACTCCATGCACCCCACCATTTTTGAAACCCACCGTCCCGCCGCGAAGATCGTCGAGGATTCGCTGGCCGACACCAGGCTCGCGTGCTTCTGGACCGACGACGTCGCCGATCGCGCCGCGCAGTACCCGCCGCTCGACGGCGACGTGCGCGTCGACGACGCCGTGGTCGGCGGCGGCTTCGCGGGTCTGTGGACCGCGATCAAGCTGAAGACCGAGCACCCCGAGCGTCGGGTCGTGCTGCTCGAGGCGGTGCGCATCGGCTGGGCCGCCTCCGGCCGCAACGGCGGCTTCTGCGAGGCCAGCATCACCCACGGCGAGCCGAACGCCGAGTCGCGCTGGCCCGACGAGACGGGCACGCTGCGCCGCCTCGGCCACGAGAACCTCGACGCGATCGAGCGCTTCATCGAGGAGCACGGGCTCGACGTCGACTTCGAGCGCACCGGCCAGCTCTCGGTGGCCAACGAGCCCTACCAGACGGAGTGGCTGGGGGAGAGCGACGATCCCGAGACGGTCACGCTCGATCAGCAGCAGGTGCAGGATCGCATCAAGTCGCCGACCTTCCTCGGCGGCGAGTTCTCCCCGCGCGAGAACGCCAACCTGCATCCGGCCAAGCTGGCGGCCGAGCTCGCGCGCCACGCCGCCTCGATCGGCGTCGAGATCCACGAGCTGACCCCGGTCGAGCGGCTCGAGGGCTCCGCGGAGGAGCCGATCCGGCTCACCACCGAGCGGGGCGCCGTCACGGCTCAGCGCGTCGCGCTCTGCACCAACGTCTTCCCGTCGCTGCTGAAGCGCTACCGCTTCCACACGGTCCCCGTGTACGACTACGTGCTCATGACCGAACCGCTCACCGACGAGCAGCTGGCCTCGATCGGCTGGGAGGGCCGCGAGGGCCTCGCCGACATGGCCAACCAGTTCCACTACTCGCGCCTCACCAAGGACAACCGCATCCTCTGGGGCGGCTACGACGCCGTCTACTTCGCGGGCGGCCGCATCAAGCGCGAGTACGAGGACCGCATGGAGAGCCACCGCAAGCTCGCCAGCCACTTCTTCACCACGTTCCCGCAGCTCGCGGGCGTCAAGTTCACGCACCGCTGGGCCGGCGTGATCGACACCTCGACGCGCTTCTGCGCCTTCTTCGGGCAGGCGCACGGCGGGCGCGTGCAGTACGTCGCGGGCTTCACGGGACTCGGCGTCGGGGCGACGCACTTCGCCGCCGATGTGCTGGTGGACCGCTTCGAGGGGCGCGTCACCGAGCGCACCGAGCTCGAGATGGTCAAGCAGGTGCCCCTGCCGTTCCCGCCCGAGCCCGCCGCTTCGATCGGCATCAACCTGACCCGCTGGTCGCTGGACCGCGCCGACCACAACGGCGGCAAGCGCAACGTGCTGCTCAAGACGCTCGACGCGCTCGGGCTCGGATTCGACTCCTAGGAGACCTGACATGAGCGAACTGCTGCCGAACGACATGAACCTGATGGTGAGCGGCACCCGCGCGGGCATCGAGCTCGAGGACGTGCCCGCCGAGGACGTCGTCTCGGGTGCACCTCGACAGGGCGTCGCCGAGCTGGGCTCCATCGCCGGTGCGGAGACCGGTATCTGGGAGCTGCGCGGCGGCGCGGTCACCGACACCGAGGTGGACGAGCTGTTCGTCGTGCTCTCGGGCAGCGCGATCATCGAGCTGCTCGACGAGGATCGCGCGGTCGAGGTGGGGCCCGGCGACGTGATGCGCCTGCTCGCCGGAACCCGTACGCGCTGGACCGTCGAGGATCACATCCGCAAGGTCTACATCTCCGCGTCCTAGGCGCCTCCGCCTGTCGGGCGGAGCGCGAAGCGGCCTGCTTGCGCCGTCCTGCGCGGAGGCGAGGAACGAGCCGGAGGCGCAGGATCCATGTGATCCGGAGGTCGCGGTATGGATCCTGCGACTCGCACCGACGCTGTAGCGTCGCCGCGGAATGCGCATACGCTGGGGCGTCCTGCCTGAGCATTCCGCGCACGCAGACGCAGGATGACGGGGTGGGCGCGGATCCTGCGTCTGCGTGCGCTGCGTGCTCTTCGCGCAGGATGACGGTGGAGGGAAGACCGCCCGCCCGACCCGCGGCGCGTGCGAAGCCGACCGCGTGCCCATAGGATAATGCCTTGGCGCGACCGCGCCGATCCCGACCCTCGAAGGAGCCCCGATGGCGCTGCCCTGGAAGCTGCACGGAGACGGCAAGCGCGTCTCGTCCGACGCGATCGTGCTCCCCGAGGAGCGCCTGACCTGGCCGCGCACCATCGGCTTCGGCGCGCAGCACGTGGTCGCGATGTTCGGCGCGACCTTCCTCGTGCCGCTGCTGACGGGCTTCCCGCCCACAGCGACGCTCTTCTTCTCGGGCCTCGGCACGCTGCTCTTCCTGCTGCTCACCGGCAACCGCCTGCCCAGCTACCTGGGATCCTCGTTCGCCTTCCTCGCCCCGATCTGGGTGGCGACGGGCGTCGGACCGGGTGAGGCGGCCAGCGCCGAGGGGCTCGCCCGCGCGTCCTTCGGCATCCTCGCGATGGGCGTGCTCATGGCGATCGTCGGCATCGTCGTCGCCAAGTGGGGCACGGGGTGGATCAACGCCCTCATGCCGCCCGTCGTGATGGGCGGCGTCGTGGCCCTGATCGGCTTCAACCTCGCGCCGGCGGTGAAGAACAACTGGCTCGGCAACCCGGCCGCGAACCCCGACGTGAACCAGGGCCTGCACTCGACCGCCGCGCTCATCACGATCGTCTCGATCCTGCTCATCACGGTGCTGTTCCGCGGCATCATCGGCCGCCTCTCGATCGTGCTCGGCATGGTGGTCGGGTACGTCGCGGCGGCGCTGATGGGGATCGTCGACTTCTCGGGCGTCCAGGCCGCGGCCTGGGTGGGCCTGCCCGACTTCCACGCGCCGGGCAATCCGATCTCGGATCCCTCGCTGTGGGGCCTGCTGCCCTCGTTCCTGCCGGTGGTGCTCGTGCTCGTCGCCGAGAACGTCGGCCACGTGAAGAGCGTCGGCCTCATGATCGAGCGGGATCTCGACCCCGTGACGGGCCGCGCGCTGCTCGCCGACGGCGTCTCGACCGTGCTCGCCGGGTTCGGCGGGGGATCGGCCACCACCACCTACGGCGAGAACATCGGCGTGATGGCGGCGACCCGCGTGTACTCCACCGCCGCCTACTGGGTGGCGGGCATCATCGCGATGCTGCTCGGCTTCTCGCCGAAGGTGGGGGCCCTGATCTTCTCCGTGCCGGCGGGCGTGCTCGGCGGCGTGACCGTGGCGCTGTACGGTCTGATCGGCCTCATCGGCGTGAAGATCTGGATCGACAACAAGGTCGACTTCTCCAAGCCCATCAACCAGTTCTCGGCCGCGATCCCGCTGATCGTCGGCATCGCGGACTTCGGGCTGCAGATCGGGTCCGAGGGGCAGCCCGTCGTGTTCAACGGCATCGCGCTCGGCACGATCGCGGCGATCGGCGTCTACCACCTCATGAACGGGCTGGCCAAGGCGCGCGGCGGCGAGGTGGAGGTCGCGGATCCGGTGGTCACGGGAAGCACCGGCGCGGTGCACGTGCCCGAGTCCAAGTAGCCCGCCGCCCGTGGACCGACGCGCGTCAGTAGTTGTCACCAAACCCGAAGTTTGGTGACAACTACTGACGCGCCGAGCACGGGGTGAGAGTGGAGCCGGGCGGAGAAACGATCGGAATCGGCTGGCCGGGCGGGGCGGGCGAGGAACGCTCGGTCTGGCGCCGGCAGCCGCGAAACACCGGGCTGATTCCGGCGATTCCCGGCACCACCGCTTAGGGTGGCGGTGTGTGGAGTGTTGATCGGCGACGGCGGCCTGAGAAGGACCGCGGCGAGAACGGTGCTGAGGAGGCGGTCGCAGAGGCGGCCCGGCCTCGAAACGACGGCGCGCTCGCGACCGCGCCCGATCCCGCGCCGGGATCCGCGGAGCCCGACCCCGAACCCGATCTCTCGGCGCAGTTGACCGGCCCCGTTTCGCTGGTCGACGCCTACGCCGACGAACACGCCGACTGGCGGAGCGAGCTCGCGCGCATCGGCGGGCGCAATCCGCTGCTCCACTTCGACGACCGGCCGGCGAACCGCATCGAGCTCTCCACCACGCACCCGGGCGGCCTGCCGCAGTTCATCACCGGCAACAAGATCCTGCTGTCGGCTCTGATCCGCGACGATCTCGCCCTGCGCCATGCGCGCGCCGCCGCCGGCCGCGTCACCGACAAGGCCATCGAGATGCGCACCGTGCGCGGGCTCGAGACCGTCAACCTGGGCGTCGGCATCGCCAAATGGAGCTTCGAGGGTGAGGACTTCTGCGCGCCCGTGCTGCTGCGGCCCCTCGCCATCCGGCGCTACGGACGCGACTTCGAGCTCAAGCTCAAGCAGTTCCCCGTCGTCAACTCCGAGCTGATCCGCGTGCTGCGCCTGCAGTTCGGGATCACGCTCGACGCGCGGGCGCTCATCGAGCTCTCCCAGTCCGAGGGCGTCTTCAAACCGCAGCCCGTGATCGACCGGTTGCGGCAGATGGTCGCGGGAGTGCCCGACTTCCTCGTGCAGCCGCGACTCGTGGTGTCCTCGTTCCACAACGTGTCCCAGCGGATGGCCGCGGACGCGAAGGATCTCGACGTGCCGATCCTCGCCGCGGTCTGCGGCAGCGAGCCCGCCAAGCGCCGTCTCGCGCAGGCGTACCAGCCGGTCAACCCGACGCCGCCCGACGAGCGCTCGCCCGACACCGATCGCTGCCTCTACGACGCCGACGCCGAGCAGGACGACGTGCTCGCCCAGATCGACGCCGGCCACTCGCTCGTGGTGCACACCCTTCCGGGCACGGGCGGCACCCAGACCGTGGTCAACGCCATCGGCAACCTGGTGCGCGCCGGCAAGCGCGTGCTCGTGGTCTCCCCGCGCCGCGCCACGCTCGACGGCATCACGCACCGTCTGACCCGCGCCGGTCTCGCGGGGCTCTCGGTGAGCCCGCGCCGCCTGCGCCGCAACCTGGTGGAGGCCATCAGTCGCAACGAGAACGCGCGACCCGAGCAGCTGCGCGACGTCGACGAGGCGCTCACCCGCCTGCGCGGCGCGCTGCTCGACTACCAGCGCGCGCTCTCCGAGCCGGATCACCGCTTCGGCGTCTCTCCGCTCGACGCGCTGCGCAAGCTCACGGTGCTCGCGCTGAGCGAGCGGCCGCCGAGCACCACGGTGCGCCTCGACGATCAGGCGCTCGGCCAGCTCACGCTCGACCGCTCCTCGGTGGCCGAGGCGCTCACGGAGGTCGCCCGGCTCGGCCAGTTCCAGTACGGGCCGGGGGACTCGCCCTGGTACGGCGTGAACTTCGGCACGACCGAGGAGGCCCGCTCGGCGTACGCCCTGGCGGTGGACCTCGCCGAGTCGCAGCTGCCGCGGCTGATCTCCATGGCCAACGAGGTCGTCAGCCAGACCTCGATGCGGCCCTACGAGACGGTCGCCGAGCTGGGAGTCTACCTCCGGCTGCTCATGGGCATCCGCGACACGCTCGACCGCTTCACCCCCGAGGTCTACGACCGATCCCTCACCGAGGTGATCGCGGCGCACGCCCCGCGCGGCGGCGACGAGATGTCGTCGGCCAACAAGCGCCGGCTGCGCAAGCTCGCCCGCGAGTACGTGCGGCCGGGCGTGCACATCACCGACATGTACTCCCGGCTCGTGCAGATCCAGCAGCAGCGCGTGCTCTGGCAGCGGTACACGACGGTCGTCGGCGCGCGTCCGGAGGTGCCGCTGGGCATCGCCGACGTGGTCGTGGCCTTCCAGTCGGCCTACCAGGATCTCGACAAGCTCGACCACGTGCTCGGCACGACGGGCGACGCCGATCGGCTCAAGAACCTCTCGCTGGGCCGCCTCGCGAGCCGCATCTCCGACCTCGCCCGCGAGTCGGAGGTGCTGCAGAACATCCAGGAGCGCACCACGATCGTGGAGCGGCTGCGCGCCGCGCACCTCGAGTCGCTGCTCGACGACCTCTCGGCCCGGCACGTGCCGGCGGAGGACGTGGCCGCCGAGCTCGAGCTGGCCTGGTGGCAGTCGGCCCTCGAGCGCATGCTGCAGACCAATCCGGCCCTCCTCAGCGCCAACACGAGTGTGATCGAGCGCCTCGAGGCCGACTTCCGGCTGGTCGACGACGCGCACTCGGGCGCCAACGGATCGATCCTCGCCGGCTCGCTCGCCGACGCCTGGCGGGTCGCCGTGCTCGACCACAAGCAGGAGGCCCTCGCGATGCGCGAGGCCCTGCGCAGCGGCTACGTCTCCGCCGCGGCGCTCGTGCAGCGCGCCCCCCATCTGCTGGGTGTGCTCGCCCCGGTGTGGACGATGTCGCCGTACGAGGTGGCGCAGCTGCCCGACGCGATGCCGTTCGACACGGTGCTGCTCGTCGACGCCGGTGCGACGACGCTCGTGGAGAATCTCGGCGCGATCCGGCGTGCGGAGCAGGTCGTGGCCTTCGGCGACACGATGACCCAGACCCCGTCGCGCTTCGAGATCTCGGTGGGCGAGCCCGTCGACTCCGACGAGGAGGACGCCGAGTCGCTGCACGCGAGCTCCGCCTTCGCGCAGCTGGGGCAGGTGCTGCCGACCCTCACCCTGACGCGCAGCTATCGCGCCGGGGGCGAGGATCTCACCAACCTCGTCAACTCGCGCTTCTACGGAGGCGCGATCCAGTCGCTGCCCTGGGCGGGCAGCTTCCTGGGGCACTCGAGCCTCACCTACGAGTTCGTGCGCGGCGGCCAGGGGCTGCCGGATCAGCACACGGGCGCCGTGGAGAGCACGGACGCCGAGGTGGACCGCGTGGTGCAGCTGGTGCTCGAGCACGCGAGCGAGCGGGCCGGGGAGTCGCTCATGGTGATCACCGCGAGCGAACGGCACGCGGTGCGCGTGTACCAGGCGGTGCTGCAGGCGTTCTCGAAGTTCCCGCAGTACCGCGAGTTCCTGCTGGGCGAGCGCGCGGAGCCGTTCGCGGTGCTCACGCTCGAGCAGGCGACGGCGCAGAGCCGCGACCGGGTGATCTTCTCCATCGGATACGGCCGCACCCCACACGGCCGGGTGCTGTCGAACTTCGGCGGTCTCGGCCGCCCGGGCGGCGAGCGGCTGCTCGCGGTCGCCATGACGCGCGCGCGCCGGGCGATGACCATCGTCAGCTGCTTCAAGCCGGAGGATCTCGACACGGCGCGGATCAAGCACGGCGTGGTCGAGCTGGCCGAGCTGCTCGCCTTCGAGCACCCGGTGCCCGAGCCTCCGTCGCTGCCGGCCGAGCGCGACCCCATGCTGGGGGAGCTGGCCGATCGGCTGGAAGCGCTGGGGCTCACCGTCGCCATGGACTACCGGGGGGCGATCCCGCTCGCCGCCTCGCTGGGGGAGCGCGCCATCGCGATCGACATCGACCTCGGCGCCGGCGGAGAGGGCGGCGACAGCCTGCGCGACACGCTGCGGCTGCGTCCCGCGGTGCTGCGCCGTCTCGGCTGGCACTACCACCGCGTGCAGAGCTTCGACCTCTTCGCGGACCCGGGCGAGGTGGCGCACCGCATCGCGCGCATCGTCGGCTACGAGTCAGGAGCGGACGACGCGGGGAGCGCTGCGGAGCGGTGACGGGCGAGGACCGGGAAGCGCAGGATCGCGAGCGGCCCGAGCGCCCGGCTCGGCGACCGCGCCGGGCGAGCCTGCCCGCACCGGCGGGCAGCGATCCCGAGCCCCACGACCCGCCGGTCGAGCAGCGCGCCGAGTCCGAGAACGACGCGCGGCTGCGGGCGGATCGCCCGCCCCACTGGGGGTAGCGGGCTCCGTCGGCGACGGGACTAGGCTGCGGAGGATCCCGAGCCGCCGGACGCGGCGCCGCTCGAGGCGCCGGATCCCGAGCCGCCCGAACCGCTCGAACCGCTCGACGAACTGCTCGAAGCGCCCGCGCGGGAGTCGGTGCGGTAGAAGCCGGAGCCGTTGAAGGTCACGCCGAGCGAGCCGAAGACCTTGCGCAGCTTGCCGGCGCACTCCGGGCAGACCTTCAGGGCCTCGTCGGAGAACGACTGGTAGACGTCGAAGGCGTGGCCGCAGTCGGCGCAGCGATAAGCATAGGTAGGCACGAGAGTCTATTTTAGCCGCTGTTCGCGAGATGGGCGTCCCCGCCGGCGAAGGCGGTGATGCGACGGCGGCGGGACGCGGGAGAGAACTTCTCCGCCGGCGCGACACCTTTCGCCGGTTTCCGACTCTCATGCAGTGTGAGGGCTCGACGGAGGCGTCCCCCGTGTCGGAAGACCCCCGCCTCGAGTGCGGGCCCTCACACCCCCTGGTCGAAGCGCCGAGCGCCCTCCGGCGTGACGACGCCGTCGACCGGCACGTCGTGCGCCTCCCGGGGGAGCCGGGGCACCAGGTCCTCCTCGAAGACGACGGCGTAGACGGGAGGCCGCGAGTCGAGCCCGCCGAGGAGGCGGTCGAAGTACCCGCCGCCCCAGCCCAGCCGCACCCCGTCGCGGTCCACCGCGCACGCGGGGATCAGCATGAGGTCGACGGCGGCGACCTCGGCGGGATCCACCGGAGTGCCGACCGGCTCGGGGATGCCCAGCGGACCCGAGACGAAACCGCCGCCCGAGAGCACCCACTCCAGCGCCCCGTTCGGCCTCGTCACGGGGAGCAGCACGGCGACGCCGTGCGCGTCGGCCCACTCGAGGAAGCCCCCGGTATCGGGTTCGTCGGGGAGCGAGGCGAAGCAGGTGACGGTGCGGGACCCGGTGCGTTCGACGAGTTCGGCGAGCCGGCGCGCGAGCTCCGACCGGGCCGTGGCGCGATCCTCGGCTCCCATGCCGCGCCTCCTGGAGCGCACTGCGGCGCGCACCGCACGCTTGGCGGTGTCGTCCGCACGCAGCTGTTCACCCATGCAGGCCAGCATACGGCCGGGGCGGAGCACACGCATCGCTCGCCGCGCAAGGGGGCCGCGCCCGACTTTGGCCCTGTCGGGGGCGCGGGTTAGGCTGGCTCTCATGACTGATGCACGGGGTTCGCGGGGTTCGGTGACGAAGGCGGTCGTGCCGGCTGCGGGGCTGGGGACCCGGTTCCTGCCGGCGACGAAGGCGATGCCCAAGGAGATGCTGCCGATCGTGGACAAGCCCGCGATCCAGTACGTGGTGGAGGAGGCCGCCGCTGCGGGGCTGGACGATGTGCTGATCATCACGGGCCGGAACAAGACGAACATCTCGAACCACTTCGACAGCGTGCCCGAGCTCGAGCACGCGCTGGAGCGCAAGGGCGACGCGGACAAGCTGAGCAAGGTGCACGAGCCCAACGAGCTGGCCGAGGTGCATCTGCTGCGGCAGGGGCAGCCGTTGGGGCTCGGGCACGCGGTCGCGTGCGCGCGCAAGCACGTGGGCGACGCGTCGTTCGCGGTGCTGCTGGGCGACGACCTGATCGACGCGCGGGATCCGCTGCTGGAGCGCATGATCGCCGAGCACGACGCGCGGCAGGCGACGGTGATCGCGCTGATGGAGGTGCCGCGGGAATCGATCCACCTGTACGGGTGCGCCGCGGTCGAGGCGACCGAGGATCCGGACGTGGTGCGGGTGACGGGACTGGTGGAGAAGCCGTCCGCGGAGGAGGCGCCGTCGAATCTCGCGGTGATCGGCCGGTACGTGCTGCGTCCGGAGATCTTCGACATCCTCGACGAGCTGCCGCCGGGGCGCGGCGGCGAGATCCAGCTCACGGACGCGTTGAACCATCTCGCCGAGGGCAAGGGCGAGGGGCCGGTGTACGGGGTCGTGTTCCGGGGTCGCCGCTACGACACGGGCGATCGCGCGGACTGGATCAAGGCGAACGTGCTGCTGGGAGTGGACCACGACGAGCTCGGCGACGAGATCCGGTCGTGGATCATCGACTTCGCCGACCGCCTCCGCACCCAGGACGCGAACGGCTGAGGCGTGGCGCCGCTCGGCCGCCCCATCGAGGACCCCGCCCCGCTGCAGCACGGGAGGGTCGCCCTCCGCATCCTCCAGCGCGGCGACGCCGAACCCCTGCGCCGCCTGCTCCAGAGCAACCGCACCTGGCTCCGACGCTGGGAGGCCACGCACCCCTCGGGGCGCGGCGTCGAGCCCGGGTCGGTGTCGATGCGGCCGACGGTTCGGCTGCTGCGGCGCCAGCTGCGCATCGGCAGCGGGGTGCCGTTCGTGGTGCTCTACGACGGCGAGGTCGTGGGGCAGCTGAGCATCTCGGAGCTGAGCGGCGGTGCGCTGCAGTCGGCGCAGATCGGCTACTGGGTGTCCGAGCACGTCGCCGGGCGCGGGATCGCCCCGACGGCCGTGGCGCTGGCCCTCGACTACCTGTTCGACGAACTGCGGCTGCACCGCGTCGAGATCTGCATCCGACCGGAGAACACGGCGTCGCTGCGCGTCGTCGAGAAGCTGCGGCTGCGCTACGAGGGGCGTCGTGACGCCTACATCCACATCGACGGGGCGTGGCGCGACCACGAGTGCTACGTGGTGACCCGCGAGGAGGCCGCGGGCGGGATGCTGGGCCGGCTGTCGTAGTCGAGCGCCACGATTTCTGCGGACTCGACGAGGATCGCGGCGCGCCGGGAGGCGTCCGCCGCGCGAACGTCGTACAGTGAACCCCATGACGGGCGGCGTACTGGGCGGGGGCGTGATCTTCGTGATCGCCGCGCTGCTGTGGGCGGCGGTGCTGGTGCCTGCCTGGATCCGTCGCCGCGAGTTCCGCGCGGCGGAGCGCAACGCGGCTCGCCTGCAGCGGACGCTGCGGGTGCTCGCCGAGACCGCCGAGGTGCCGCAGGAGGTGCACCTCGAGGCCACCGCCCGGCAGGCGCTCGCCCACGAGAAGCTGCTGCGCACCGCGCAGAAGCGGCAGGAGGCGGAGCGCCAGGCCGAGCTGGCCGAGGCGCGCGCCGTGCAGGTGCGGGCCGAGATCCACGCGCAGCGGATGCAGCGCAAGCAGGCCGCCGTGCAGCGCTCGGCGCGGTTGCGGAAGCCCGTGGTGCGGCGGTTCCGCGCACTGGCGGCGCTGGGTGCGCTGGTCGGTCTCATCGGGGCGCTCGTCGGCATCGGCTTCGCGGTGGCCGGAAGCGGCGTCGCCATCGTGGTGTGGAGCGGACTGGTCTTCTGCGCGTCGCTGGGGGCGCTCGTGCTGATGGCTCCGGGGCGCGTGCGGCTGGAGACGATCCCCGCCGAGCAGGTGGCGCCGGTCGAGCCGGCCTCGGACGTCGAGCAGGAGATCGTCGCCACCGAGGATGCCGAACAGCAGGCGGCCGCGCACGCTGCGGCGCAGCAGGCCGCCGCCGCGCGCATCGAGCGCGCACGGGCTCTGGCCCGGAACCGGGCCGAACGGCCGGCCGCCCGCGAGAACCAGCCCGACTCGATGCTGCTGCGCGAAGCGCGGGAACAGGCGGCGCGGGATCGCGGCGCGCAGGGCTCCGCGGCGGTTTCCGCGGCAGCGCGACCCGCCGAGCCGCAGCGCAGCGCCGCCTCCGAGGCGCTTCCGCAGCCCGCGGCTCCGGGCGCTGCGGGCTCGAACACGGAGGCTCCGGGTGCGGAGATCTCGAGCGAGGGCGCCGGTCCGCGACGGGCGCCCGCTGCCGGGATGAGCGCGCAGCAGCGCGCGGCCCGGGAACGCCTGCGCCAGATGGGTGTGATCGGCGACACGAGCGCGGGAATGCCCGACCTCGACGCCGTGCTGCGCCGACGCCGCAACGCGAGTTAGACCCGAGCGCAGCGCGTCTCTCGCCCGAGCGCAGCGCGTCCCGCGCCGCTGCGAGCGGGATCCCTCGTCCCTGCGGCGGCATGTGCTGCGGCGCCGTGCGGCCGCCGTCCGCCGACAGGCCTCCCGGTCGGTCGACGGGCGGACGCGCGACTCTACCCAGTCGGCGACGTTTCCTCAACCCTCTGAGCGATCGGTGCCGCAGCAGCCAGACTGGGGGACAGGCGGGCCGGATCCTCCGTCCCCGCCGCAGAACCAGGAGGAGCCATGGACTCGACACCTGATTTCATCTCCGACGAGGACGGCCTCGAGCAGGTGCGGCCGCTCCGCGACCGCGATGCGACCGCCCCCGACGATCCCGCCGACGACCCGGCGCAGGCCGAGTGGGAGCGGACGGATGCCCGAGACAGCGGCGTGCCGGACGAAGAGCCCGGCGCGGCGAGTGCCACTGGTCCCGGCGCCGAGGGCACCGACGACGATGAGGAGATCCCGGCCGAGGATCTGCCCGCGCCGGAGGTGCAGCCCGAGACTCAGGGCGCCGATCCGGTGATCGCGGAACTCGGCGAGGAGGGGGAGGGCGACCTGTCGCCCGAAGACGTCTGAGGGCTTCCGCGAAGCCGAGGAGAGGGGACGCTGCCATGACAGCCACCTACACCTGGGACGTGTTCTGCACCCTCGACGGCTACGGCTCCTTCAACGACGAGGGCGACTGGGGCGGGTACTGGGGCAAGCAGGGGCCGGAGTTCCTCGACCATCGCCTCGCCCAGTACGATCAGGAGCTTCGGCTCGTGCTCGGCGCCAACACCTATCGGGCCTTCGCGCAGATGCTGGCCGCGGAGCCGGGAGACTCCGACGTGCACGATCCCTGGGTCACCCGGATGCGGCATCTGCCGACGACCGTGGTCTCGAACACGCTCACAGCCCCGCTCGACTGGCCGAACGCCGAGCTCGTCCCCGGCGACATCACCGACGCGGTCGAGCACCTCAAGGCCGACTCCGATGTTCCCCTGCGATCGCACGGCAGCATCGCGATCAATCACGCACTCATGGCCGCAGGCCTCGTCGACACGATCCAAGTCACCATCTTCCCGGTGATCAGCGGGACAGTGGGTACCGAACCGGTCTTCGCGGGAGCCGCGGACTTCGACCTCGAACTCCTCGACGCCCGCACCCTCGACGGCCGCATCCAGGAACTCGCCTACCGGCCCACCAGGCACGGCCGACCACGGGGAGACGATCCGGCTCATTGAGCCCGCCGCTCCGGATCTGCCCCAGGTGACCTTCTCATCACCGGAGCCGGTCGCATCGCCGCTTCACCCAGAAACACGAAAAGCGGGCCCGGCCGGGCATTTCCGCCCGATCGACCCCGCTCTATCTCGGTGGATCTGAGGGGAATCGAACCCCTGACCTTCTCATTGCGAACGAGACGCGCTACCAACTGCGCCACAGACCCTGACAGCGAACCACTCTAGCAGCAACCGAACCGTGAAACGAAATCAGGCCGCCATCGATGCTCCAGCCGCTACATCTCGGCGATCTCGAAGACCGGATCCTCGGGGAGTCCGGGGCCCCAGGGGCCGAAGATCTCGTCCGGGTCGACCGCTTCCGCGAAGGCCTCGGTGCCGGCGCCCAGGACTCCTCCGCTGCAGGCTCTGAATGTGAAGACGTAGAAGCCTCCCGTGAGCAGCCGCACCCGTCGCACGGCGGTGCCCTGCCCGTCGAGCGGGATGATGGCGCTCTGCCCCGTCCAGGAGTCGAGGCAGACGAATCCGTCGGCCGGCCCCTGCAGGGCCATGACCACCCCGGTGGTACTCGCCTCATCGAGCGGCATGCTGGGGTTGTCCTCGAAGCCGGCCACGGCGATGGGCAGCAGTGTGAAGCTTCCCGTCGTCAGCTGCGACGCGGCGGTGCCGTCGGTCGCCCACAGGCGGTACGCATAGGTGCCCGCCGCATCGCGTTCGAGCAGGCTCATGTCGAAGCTCCATCGCCCGTCCGGAGCGGTGTCCGCCGCGAAGGTGCGGGGCTGTCCCGGGAAGCCCGCTCCGGGGAACCCCTCGAGCTGCAGCAGCACGCGCGCCCCCGGACGCGTCGCGCCCTGCAGGGTCGGCGCGAAGTAGTCGCTGCTGGGAGCCGAGGTCAGGCCGACCGTCAGCGGCGCCTCCGGGTCGGTGGAGGGGTCCGGCACGTCGTCGTCGGGTTCGGGCCTGGGCCGGTCGCGCCGCTCGCGATCGTCGGGCTTCGAGTCGCCGCCGAAGTCGACATCCTCGATCGTCTCGTCGTCGTTCCCGCGCCCCGTGTCCGGCCGCTTCCGGTCGTCTCCGCCGGGGTCGCCGTCGCCGCCCGGGCCGTCGCCCGTACCGGTTCCGTCGCCCGAACCGGTACCGTCGCCGGTCCCCGTCCCGCGATCCCCGCCCGATCCGCTCGAGTCGCCCGGTCCGCGGTCGTCGTGCGTCCCGGATGCCTGACGGCGCCGATCCCCGTCGTCCTCCTCGGGGACGAACACGGGCCGCCCCGACCCGATCGTGCTCTGCGACGACGATCCCGCGGCGCTCTGACCCGCGTCGCGACCCGGGACGACGGGTGCGACGAGCAGCGTCAGCGCGAGTACGCCGCCGGTGACCAGCACGCCGAGGCCGACCCCCACTCCGGCGGTGCCGCCCGCCGCTCCGGCGCCGGCGACGGTGCCGATGGCCATCGCGGTCGCCCCGGCCGTCAGACCCGCGGAGAGCGGCGACACCGACGGCAGTGCGACGCCGAGCGCGGTGAACCCGGCGACCGAGAGCGTCGTGCCGCGGATCTGCGCCGCAGCACCGCGCAGGTCGACGTGCAGCTCGGCGCAGACGTCGCAGCCGGGCAGGTGCGCCTCGACCTCGGCGGCGACCGCGTCGGTGTCGGTGAGGTACTTCGGCAGCAGCCGGGCCACGTGCGCGGGGTCGTCCCGCAGCGCCGCCGGAACCTGCTGCACCAGCCACTGATAGCTCAGCCCGGCCCTGGCCCGCCCGAGCAGCTGCGACACCGCGTTGGGCCGGATCCCGAACTCCTCGGCGATCCGCGGTCTGGCGACGTTCTCGACCTCGGAGAGCCACAGGGCGCGCTGCCAGCGCTCGGGCAGCGCTTGGAACGCCGCCAGCAGCTCGGCCGACGCGGCGTCCTCCTCGAGCACGGCGAGCCCGTCGCGCGGGTCGACGCGGTCGATCTCCGCCACCGTGTCGGAGCGGCTGCTCTCCTTCGCCCAGCGGATCGCCGTGTTGCGCATCGTGGTGAACAGGTACGCCCGGAACGCCTCGCGGGGGCCGTTTCCCGACACCGCGACCTGCTGATACACCGCGAGGAACGCCTCGGAGGCGAGATCCTCGGCGCGCGACGGATACAGGCGGTGCGCCACGCGGAGCGCCGCCGAGATGTGACGCGCCCACAGGGCGACGTAGGCCGACCGGTCGCCCTCGCGCAGCCTGCCCAGCAGCTCCGCGTCGCTCGATCCGTTCTGCGCCAGGTGCTCGTACGCACGGCTCACGACGTCCCCCTTCTCCGGCGCATCCGCCGGCGCGACTGCTCCTACCCCGCGTGCGCGGCGGAGATCCCACACCCTGTAGAGAGTGCGCATCGGGCGAAAGGTGTCGCGCCTCTCGGAAATTCTCTCTCGGCCCGCCGCTCGTCGGGTGCGGCCGCGGTTCGAGCGGGCTGCGCCGTCGCGGGCGCGTCGCACGCACTACACTGTGCTCGTGAATCCCGCGATCTGGTTCTCCCTGCTCACCGCCTCCGTCGTGATCAGCCTAACCCCGGGGGCCGGCGCCATCAACACGATGTCCAACGCGCTGACGGTGGGGTGGCGGCGATCCTTCTGGGGTGTCCTGGGCCAGCAGCTGGCGCTGATCCTGCACATCCTCATCGTCGCCGCGGGTGTCGGCGTGCTGGTGTCGAGCACTCCGATCGTGTTCAATGCCATCCGGTATCTGGGCGCCGCCTATCTCGTGTATCTGGGGGTGCGCCTGATCCTCGCCAGGCCACGGGAGAGCGCGGTCTCGGAGGACGCCGGGGCGCTGCCCGGCGAGACCGCGTGGTCGCTGCTGCGCCGGGGGTTCTGGGTGAACCTGCTCAATCCCAAGGCGATCGTGTTCTTCCTCGCCTTCATCCCGCAGTTCATCCGCACCGATGCACCGCTGCTGCCGCAGTACCTCGTGCTCATGTGCACGGTCGTGGGCATCGACGTCCTGGTGATGTGGTTCTTCTTCGCGGCGGCGGCGAAGCCCTTCCGGCGCTACGTCGCGACCGCGCGCGGGCAGCGCATCCTCAACACGGTGTTCGGGATCCTGTTCATCGCCGTGGCCGGTCTGCTGCTCTTCGTGCACTGATCGCCGCCCGGCCCGATCCGCCCGTCCCGATCCGTCGGACGGCGATCTGGGAGGATGGCCGTATGCGCGAGTGGGTGGATCGGTGGGAGCGGCACCAGGTCGCGCTCTACCTGCTCGCGCTCGCGCTGGGAACGGCGGCCGGCCTGGCGATGCCCGCGGTGGCGGAGCCGGCGGAGACGGCGATCACCCCGGTGCTCGGGCTGCTGCTCTACGCGACCTTCCTCGGCGTGCCCTTCGGCAGGGTCGGCGAGTCTCTGCGCGATTGGCGTTTCCTGGTGACGGTGCTCGTGCTCGACTTCGTGATCGTGCCCCCGATCGTGTTCGTGCTGTCGAGGATCGTCGCCCACGATCGTGCGCTGCTGATCGGCGTGCTGTTCGTGCTGCTGACGCCCTGCGTGGACTACGTGATCGTGTTCACCGGCATCGCGGGCGGAGCGCGGGATCGCCTCCTCGCCGCAGCGCCCCTGCTGATGCTCGGGCAGCTGCTGCTGCTGCCGGTGCTGCTGCGCTGGTTCGCGGGAGGCGGTCTCGTCGCCGAGATCGATCCGGCGCCGTTCGTCGAGGCGTTCCTGCTGCTCATCGTGCTGCCGCTCGGGGCGGCGGCGGCGACGCAGTGGTTCGCGTCCCGCTCCCGGGCGGGCGCCATCGTGCTGGAGGTCGCGACGGCGGCGATGGTGCCGCTCATGATGCTCACGCTCGCGCTGGTGGTCGCGTCCCAGATCTCGGAGGTGGGCGCACGGATCGGCGCGCTGCTGCCCGCGATTCCCGTGTACGTGCTCTTCGCGGCGATCATGGTGCCGCTCGGCGCCGCGACCGGGCGGCTCGGCGGTCTCGACGCGCCGGGCCGCCGGGCCGTCGTCTTCAGCGGGGTGACGCGCAACTCGTTGGTGGTGCTGCCGCTCGTGCTCGCCCTGCCCGCGGCCTTCGACCTCGCGCCGCTCGCGGTGGTCGCCCAGACGCTCGTGGAACTGCTCACCATGGTGCTGCTGGCCCGGCTGATCCCGCGGTGGGTGCGGGACCGGGGCACGCGGGTCGGCTGACCCCCGGGCGCGCTCTCAGCAGGCCCTCCAGGGCTTTGCCGGAGCGCTGCCCGAAACACTCCCGTCGCGCCCTCGTAACGTCGCGCTCCTAGGCTCGCAGGCATGACGATCAGCCGAGTGCAGCAGGGTGAGGGCATCAACTTCTACACCCGGAAGTGGGTGCGCCCCGAGGACCTCAACGCGAACGGCACGCTCTTCGGCGGCAGCCTGCTGCGATGGATCGACGAGGAGGCTGCGATCTACGCGATCATCCAGCTCGGCAACCAGCGGGTGGTCACGAAGTTCATCTCGGAGATCAACTTCGAGGCCTCGGCCCGTCAGGGGGACCTCATCGAGATGGGGCTCGTCGCCGTCGACTTCGGGCGCACCTCGCTGACGATGCGGGCGGTGGTGCGCAACATGATCACGCGCAAGACGATCCTCACGATCGAGCGCATCGTCTTCGTGAACCTCGGGCCGGACGGGCGGGCGGCGCCGCACGGCTACTCGTCGATCACCTACGACCGGGATCGCACGCCGACGCCCTTCGACGAGTAGTGCGGCGGTTCGGCTCGCGCGCGGCGACGCCCTTGAGGACTCGTGCTGTGAGAGTTCGAGTGGTCGGGATCCGATAGGCTACTACGGACAGCCCCTATAGCTCAGCGGTAGAGCTACGGACTTTTAATCCGCAGGTCGTAGGTTCGATCCCTACTGGGGGCACCCGGGTTTCAGCGTCCCTGCTCGGTGCCCTCCTTTTCCGGCGACCCCTCCGGCGTGCGCGGCGAGAAGTGCGGTACCAATCGCGGTGCCCGGGAACCCTTCGAGGTGTCCTCAAGGCGGTGAGCAGTCGGAAAAGACCCCCGGATGGGGGACAACGGCACTCACGTGAGTCTCGGGTATTCGTTTAGTGTTTGCCCATGAAATCTGCTCAACCATCTCGGTGGACCGTCGGCTTTGCCGGTTTTTCCATCGTGTTTGGCATCCTGGGTCTCTTTGCGTCGTTCGAGCTGCTGACCGAGTACATCAAGACACTGGTGACTCCGGAGTACATCCCGAATTGCAGTATCTCCAAACTCGTCACCTGCGGCCCGAACATGGGATCTTCTCAGGGGTCGGTGTTCGGGTTCTCGAACACGATCCTCGGAATTGCGGGGTTCGTGGCACCGGTTTTCGTCGGTGCAGCCCTGCTTGCAGGGGGCGAGTTCAAGCGATGGTTCTGGGGCGTGTACCTGCTGGGTGTGATGGGGGCGCTTGTGTTCGTGTCATGGCTTCAGTACCAGAGCATCTTCATGTTGGGGACGCTGTGTCCCTGGTGCATGGTCGTGTGGGTAACGGTGATCCCTCTTTTCTGGGTATCCGTTTTTGAGCTCGGGGGGCGCGGGCTGTTGGGAGTACGGGGTAAGGCGATTCTCGGGAGGGCGCGCAGCTGGTCCTGGGTATTCATCGCCATTCACGTTCTTCTCGTGGCCGGCGTGGCTCAAATAGTCCTCGACTGGTTCCACGAGTTCAGCTTGCGCTGAGGCAGGAAACTGAAAGGAACTATCAAATGAACAAAACAATTCGCGCTGCCTGCATTGCTGGAGCCGCCGCCGTGATACTCACCTTCTGCGGGGTTCAGGCCGCGCATGCGGACTCCTCGAACGACTACTCCCATGGCGGATACTTGCGGGCGACGGTCTCATACAAGTCGCACGGTGACAAGGTCACTGTGAAGGATCGGCGGGCCGACGGCTACTGGACCCGGGTTGAGCTTTCGTGGAAGGGCTCGGGCATCAAAACCTGTGACAACAAGGGCGGAAGCGGTACTTCAAAAACTTGTGCGTTCGACGCTCCCGAAGGATCTGCGATCAGCTACAAGGTATACCTGATGAAGGGAAGCACCTACTACTACGGCAGCGCTATCTGGAAAGACAAAGCCTGACGCGACGGGGTGCCTCATCGTCTTCGGCGAGGTCCTCGTTGTTACTCTGCCGAGTGGGCGGGGCGATGCGGTATGAACGCTGGAGATGGAGAGCGGAGGGATGTCCCTCCCTGCAGCAACGACCTCGTGGTCGGACCCCATCAGGTCATGATCGACGACAAGACAGCGGCTGGAGTTCGCTGGCCCGGCGAACGAGCTCTCATGCAGTCCGGCATCAGAAGCGCCGAGGTACGGCGTTCCTTGGAAGCCTCGCCTCGGTGCTCGAACCGCTGGGCCGCTGGCTCCCGTAGGCGATCTCTCCGCCGATCACCGTCTGAGTCGCCTGCAGCTCACGGATACCGGTGGGATCGACGCTGAGGATGTCCTCGCTGAGCGCGACGAAGTCGGCGAGTTGACCGTTGCGAGATGTGCCGCGAGCAGTACCGGGAGGGCCAACGGCTGAGAACGCTCCTGCAGGATCACTTCGGTGAGACGAAGGTGGTGTTCGATTTCTGGGAACTGCTCGTTCGCGGTGAAGAACTCACATCAGAAGAGCTGACCCAGGAGCCCTGAGCGATGCCCGCACGGCTTCGGTTCAGAACTCAAGCCCCTGGTTACCCATTCTATCGGGTTTCGTCGAGCCTCCGGTGCACGTGCGAGGGGTATCGGAGGCGTAGACTCGCTGCGTCCGAGCGAACGGGTCGACGGGCGGAAGCAGGCGTTCCGATCCGCGGCAGCCGAGATCGCAGCGACGATCCCCACCGCAGTGCACCGCGCTTCAGGCCCCGCACCGCCTCGACCCCGACCCCCCACCGATCCCCGAAGGAGTCATGTGACCCGAGAGCATCCGCGACCGCTCCTGCAGCCGACCGCCAGCTTCGACTGGATCATCGGCTCGGATGAGCCGGGAGCCGCCCACCGCATCGCTCAGGAGACCTCCTGGGCGCTGCTCGATCGGGTGCGCGCGGTCGCCGACCCGGCCGTGGTGGAGCGTGTGGTGGGACTCGCCTCGGGCAGCGGGATCGACGACATCGCCGAACTGTGGGCGGGGGAGGGCACTCACTCGCTCGCGGGAGTGCTCTGGCGGCTGTATCTGCTGCGCCGGGTGGTGTCCGCGGACCCCGCGGGATCCGCGGAACTGTTCCGCCGCGGCGCCGCTGCGGCGGCGACGATCGATCCCGTCGTGGCGGGGGCGGCTGAGCCGGTCACGCCGATGTCGATCGCCGAGCTCTGCGACACGATCCTGCGCGGTGCCTTCGTCGGCGACGTGGGCGACGCGCTCGACCGGGCGGCGAGCTACTGCCGGGTCATGTCGCTCGGGGCGGCCGACCTCGCCGACACGCGCGACGCTCACGACGACGCTCACGCGGCGCATCTCACGACCCGCGCGCTGCGCTACTCCAGCATCGCGCAGGAACTCCACGCCGGGGCGCGCCGCTGGCGCGACGGCACGCTCGCCTGAGCGGCTTTCCGGGGCGGGGCGCCCTGCGAGCGCGAATGCCCTGCGGTAGACTATTGCTCGCCGGGCCGCAGTAACCCCGGGCTCCAATTTCTGCCGCCTCGAGCGGCCTTCCGCCGAGAGGCGTTCTGCGGTCCGGCCTTTCTCTGCCCGTGCACGCACCGCGACCCCGTGCCGCGACCGGTGTCTTCGGCGGCTCCTGCGGCTCCTGCGGCTTCGGCCGCCCGGTGCTTTCGGCGACCCCTGCTTCGCCGACCGCTGCCGCTACGCGCGTCAGTAGTTGTCACCAAACCGGAAGAATGGCAGCAACTTCTGACGAGTGAGGGAGAGAGGCGGAGCGCCTGCGGAGCCGGAGGTATGCCTGCGGAGCCGGAGGTATGCCTGCGGAGCGGGTGGAGCGCCTGCGGAGCCGGAGGAGCACCGGACCCCGTGGAATTGAAAAGTGCCGCGAGGCTCAGAGCTCCGCGGCACTTCTAGATCCGGACCGCCGGTCCGAACCGCCTATCCGAACCGCCCGGAGACGTAGTCCTCGGTGGCCTGCACCGACGGGGTCGAGAAGATCGTCGACGTGTCGTCGTACTCGATGAGCTTGCCCGGCTTGCCGGTGCCCGCGATGTTGAAGAACGCGGTGCGGTCGGAGACGCGCGAGGCCTGCTGCATGTTGTGGGTCACGATGACGATCGTGTACTCCTTCTTCAGCTCGTCGATGAGATCCTCGATCGCGAGCGTGGAGATGGGATCGAGCGCCGAGCAGGGCTCGTCCATGAGCAGCACCTCGGGGGAGACCGCGATGGCCCGCGCGATGCAGAGGCGCTGCTGCTGGCCGCCCGAGAGGCCCGAGCCGGGCTTGTCGAGGCGATCCTTCACCTCGTTCCACAGGTTGGCGCCGCCGAGGGAGCGCTCGACGAGGTCGTCGGCGTCGCTCTTCGAGATCTTGCGGTTGTTCAAGCGCACGCCCGCGAGCACGTTCTCGCGGATCGACATCGTGGGGAACGGGTTGGGGCGCTGGAACACCATGCCCACCTGGCGGCGCACGAGCACGGGATCGACGCCGGGGCCGTAGAGATCCTCGCCGTCGAGCAGCACCTCGCCCTCGACGCGGGCGCCGGGGATGGCCTCGTGCATGCGGTTGAGGGTGCGCAGGAAGGTCGACTTGCCGCAGCCGGAGGGGCCGATGAAGGCGGTCACGCTGCGGGGCTCGATGTTCATCGACACGCCCTCGACCGCCAGGAACTTCGAGTAGTAGACGTTGAGGTCGGAAACCTCGATGCGCTTCGACATGTGGTGTGTTCTTCCGTTCGGGAGTCTGCTCCGCTGATCGGGCGGAGTCGAAATCAAAGGGGGCGGTGGGCGGGCGGGGATCGGGGTGCGATTCCGTTCCGCTCGACCGGAGGGGCTAGCGGCCGGTCTTGGGCGCGAACCATCTCGCGATGAGGCGTGCGAAGAGGTTGAGCGCCATGACGATGAGGATGAGCAGCAGCGCCGCGGCCCAGGCGCGCTCGAGGAACGCGAAGGCTGGGTTGCCCTGGTTGGCGAACTGCGTGTAGACGAACACCGGGAGCGACTGCATGCGGTCCTGGAACAGGTTGTAGTTCATCGAGGCCGTGAAGCCGGCCGTGATGAGCAGCGGCGCGGTCTCGCCGATGACGCGGGCGATGGAGAGCATGATGCCGGTGGTGATGCCGGCGATCGAGGTGGGCAGCACGACCTTGACGATCGTGCGCCACTTCGGCACGCCCAGCGCGTAGGAGGCCTCGCGCAGCTCGTTGGGCACGAGCCGCAGCATCTCCTCGCTCGAACGCACGACGACCGGGATCATCAGCACCGAGAGCGCGACCGCGCCGACGATGCCCATGCGCACGCCGGGGCCGAGGAAGAGTGCGAACAGGGCGTACGCGAAGAGGCCGGCCACGATCGAGGGGATGCCCGTCATCACGTCGACGAGGAACGTGATGATCTTGGCGAGCCGGCCGCGGCCGTACTCGACGAGGTAGATCGAGGTCATGAGCCCGAGCGGCACCGAGATGACGGTCGCGGCGAGCGTGATCAGCAGGGTGCCGACCATCGCGTGCAGCGCGCCGCCGCCCTCACCGGTGACGTTGCGCATCGACGAGTTGAAGAACTCCGCGTCGAATCGCGCCATGCCGTTGCTGATCACGGTGATCGACACCGAGATGAGCGGTACCATCGCGAGCAGGAACGCGCCGGTGACGAGACCCGTCACGAGTCGGTCCATCGCCTGCCGCCGGCCCTCGACCGTGGCGGACATGACGGTGATGACCACGAGGTAGGCGATCGCTCCGATCAGGACGGCTCCGACCACCGAGAACTCCCCGCCTGAGGCGATGGCGAGCAGGCCGAAGAGGGCGAACGACGCGACGAGCGCGGCGGCGAGCACGATCCAGGGGGTGTTGCGAGCCAGCCGGTTGCCGGCGAGGGCGGAGCCCGCGCGGACGGGACGAACGGTGAGAGCCACGGGATCGTTCCCCATTTCTTTGCTTCTTGACTGCTGCAGCATCAGTTCGCACCCGAGAACTCGGCTCGCCGGGCGACGATCCATCGTGCGACCGCGTTGACGAGGAAGGTGACGACGAAGAGGATGAGGCCGGTGGCGATGAGCACATTGATGTTCTCGCCGTAGGCCTCGGGGAACGAGAGTGCGATGTTCGCCGCGATGGTGGAGGGGTTCTCCGAGGTGAGCAGCCGGAAGGAGACGACTCCGGTGGCCGACAGCACCATCGCGACGGCCATGGTCTCGCCGAGCGCGCGCCCGAGACCGAGCATGGCGGCGGAGACGATGCCCGGCCGCCCGAAGGGGAGCACGGCGAGGCGGATCATCTCCCAGCGCGTCGCGCCGAGCGCGAGGGCGGCCTCCTCGTGCAGTGCGGGCGCCTGCAGGAACACCTCGCGGCAGATCGCGGTCATGATCGGCAGGATCATGACCGCGAGCACCAGCGCGGCGGTGAGGATCGTGCGACCGGTGCCGCTGGCCGTGCCGCCGAAGAGCGGGATCCAGCCGAGGTACTGGTTGAGCCACACGAAGACCGGCTGCGCTGCGGGAGCCAGCACTCCGATGCCCCAGAGGCCGAAGACCACGCTGGGCACGGCGGCGAGCAGGTCGACCACGTAGCCGAGCACCTGGGCCAGCTGCCGGGGCGCGTAGTGCGAGATGAAGAGCGCGATGCCGATGGAGAGGGGGAGCGCGATGAGGAGGGCCAGGGTCGCCGCCCACACCGTGCCGAAGACGAGGGGGCCGACGTAGGCCCAGAAGTTGGTGGTGAGCAGCGAGGCGCTCTCGTCGGTGGCGACGAAGGCCGGCAGGCTGCGGGCGATGAGGAAGATCGCGACGGCGGCGAGGGTGACGAGGATCATGCTGCCCGCGAACACCGCGGAGCGCGAGAACACGCGGTCGCCGAGGCTGAGCACCGGTTTGGCAGGGGCGGAGGTGGCGGTCACTGAGACTCCGAGGTGGGTGCGGACTGGAGGGTGGGGGCGAGGTTCCGTTGCTCGAATGGTATTCGAACGGAGCGAGTCTCGCAGCGGAGCGGACGCCGGTCGCGTGGAGGACCGGCGTCCGCTCCGAGGGCGATCAGCTGATGGCCTCGATCGCGGTCTGCACCTTGCTGCGGAGATCGGCCGAGATGGGGGCGCTGCCCGCGGACTCGGCGGCGGCCGTCTGGCCCTCCTCGCTCACGATGTACCCGAAGTACTCCCGGACCAGCTCGGCGTTGGCCGCGTCGGAGTACTGCTCGCAGCCGATGAGGTAGCTCACGAGCACGATCGGGTAGACGCCGGCCTCGGTCGAGGTGCGGTCGAGCTGGATCGCGAGGTCGTGATCGGTACGGCCCTCCTCGAACGGCGATGCGTCGACGATCGCGGCGGCGGCCTCGGGGGAGTAGGCGACGTACTCGTCGCCGACCTTGATCTCGACGGTGCCGAGATCGCCGGCGCGCGAGGCGTCGGCGTAGCCGATGGTGCCCACGCCGTTGGTCACGGCCTCGACGACGCCCGAGGTGCCCTGCGCGCCCTCGCCGCCGAACTCGGTCGGCCACGACTCGATCGAGCCGACGGTCCAGTCGCTCGAGGCGGCTGCGGAGAGGTAGTCGGTGAAGTTGCCGGTGGTGCCCGACTCGTCGGAGCGGTGCACCGCGGTGATGTTGAGGTCGGGGAGCTCGACGCCCTCGTTCTGCGAGGCGATCGCGGGGTCGTTCCACTTGGTGATCTCGCCCGTGAAGATCTGGGCCACCGTCGACGCGTCGAGCTTCAGGGAATCGACGCCCTCGACGTTGAAGATCACGGCGATGGGGGAGATGTATGCGGGGAACTCGACGATGTCACCGGTCGCGCATCCGTCGAAGGGACCTGCCTCGATCTCCTCGAGCTTGAAGGCGCGGTCCGAACCGGCGAACGAGCTGGCGCCCTGCTGGAAGGTCTCGCGGCCGGCGCCCGAGCCGGTGGGGTCGTAGTTCACGGTGACGCCCGAGTGGGCGGTCTGGAAGCCGGTGACCCAGGCCTCCTGGGCCGAACCCTGCGAGGACGCTCCCGCGCCGACGAGCTCACCCGAGAGGGACGAGGCCGAAGCGCTGCTGCCGTCGGCCGGAGTCTCCGGAGCCGACTCATTGGCGGCGCAGGAGGTGAGCGTGAGGGCGGCGATACCGCCGATGGCTGCGACCTTGGCGAATGCTGAAAGCTTCACTTGGGAATGATCCAATCTGAGAGCGGATGTGGGTGCATGGTCGCGAACGACCACATGTCCACGCTAGGGAAGCCGGGTGTCGCGCGGTCTGCCGGAGGGTGAACAGCGGGTGAACTCACAGGGCTGGAAAGTGGCCGGAAACCCGGAACGATAGCATGTTCTGCGTGACTCGAGTGAACAAGATCGCGGCCGTCGGGGCGGCCTTCGCCGTGCTGCTGGGAATCGCGGGCTGCGCCCCGGAGCCGGAAGCCGCGCCCGCAGCCGAGGAGCCGCGGCGGACCGCGACGCCGACGCCGGAGCCCGAGCCGGAGCCGGAACCGCAGCCCGGAGCGGGCCCCGAGTGTCCCACCGACCACTGCGTCAGCGTGACGGTGACCGGCGATCTGCTGTTCCACGAGGGTCTCTGGAGCCAGTACGCGATCCCGACCGATGCCGAGGGGCGCAACTTCGACTTCGTGCCGCTGCTCGAGGGGCAGCGCGCCTATCTCGATCGCACCGATCTCGCGATCTGCCAGATGGAGACGCCGCTCGCCCCGGTCGGCGGACCCTATGCCGGCTATCCGGCGTTCAGCACCCCGCCCGAGCTCGCCGCGGCCGTCAAGGAGATCGGCTACGACGTGTGCACGACGGCGTCGAACCACACCGTGGACCAGGGCACCGAGGGCCTCGTGCGCACGCTCGACGAGCTCGACGCCGTGGGCATCGCGCACACCGGTTCGTACCGCGCCGAGGGCGAGCGCGACGTGCCGCTGATCGTCGAGGCCAACGGCGTGAAGATCGCCGTCATCACCTCGACCTTCTCGCTGAACGGCCTCTACGCCGAGTACGACTGGCAGGTCGACTACCGCGAGCAGGAACCGCGGGTCGATCCCGAGCGGGCCATCGCGAAGGCCGAGAAGGCGCGCGAGATGGGCGCGGAGATCGTGATCGGAGTGCAGCACATCGGCGAGGAGTACTGGTCCGAGCCCACCCCGGGGCAGATGGAGCTCGCGCACCAGCTGCACGACAGCGGCCTCTTCGACTTCGTCTACCAGCACCACGCGCACGCCGTGCAGCCGCTCGAGAGCTACGAGGGCAAATGGATCCTCTACGGCACGGGCAACACCATCAGCGAGTCGGCACCTCCGGCCCAGCAGGTGAACAACGAGTTCCTGATGACCCGGGTGCAGTTCGCCCGGCAGGCCGATGGCACCTGGACGACCAACGATGTGTCGTGGAACGCCGCGACCAACACGCAGGACGGGCGCTACAAGTGGTGCTCGGTGATGCCGGATCAGCCGCAGGGCGTGTGCCAGTCGCCGGAGTTCGACGCGGGTGTGCTGGAGCGCACGAGGGCCACCGTCAACAGCATGGGCGCGGCCGAGAACGGCGCGCGGGAGTGGCTGATCACCGAGGAGTAGGCGCTCCCTGCCACGGATCTCCCGGATTGTCTCCGTAGAGTAGGCGCATGTCAGTCGGTCTCATCATCGACGTCTTCGTGGTGATCGTCATCGTCTCCGCGGTGGCGTCCGGCCTCGCCCGGGGTCTGCTCCGCGCACTGGGAACGGTAGCCGGGATCGTCGCGGGCGGAGCCGCCGCGCTCGTGGTGATGCCGATCGTCTCGGCCCAGGTGCCGGTGGTCGGATGGAACGTCGCGGCGGCGCTCGCCGCCGGGCTGGCGCTGATCGTGATCGGCATCGCCATCGGCGAGATGATCGCCCGCGCCATCCGCCGTCCCGTGCACCGGGTCGGGCTCGGCATCATCGACCGTCTCCTCGGGGGAGCGGCCGGTCTCGTCACATCGGTAGCGGTGCTGCTGATCCTCTCGATGAGCGTCGGGAGCTCGGGAGTTCCCGGCGCCACCCAGGCCGTCTCCTCGTCGACGGTGCTGCGTTTCCTCGAGGACGTCGTCCCTGCGCCGGTCGAGTCCGCGCTCGCGCGGATCCGGTCGATCGCGATCGAGGACGGCCTTCCGACGGTGCTCGACGCCGCGGGCGTCGTCGACGCCGAGGTTCCCGACACCGACCCGGATACGGAGGCGTTGCGGGTCGCGGCGGCCTCGGTGCTCCGCATCACCACGAGCGCACCCAGCTGCAGCGCGTCGAGTTCGGGCAGCGGCTTCGTCATCGGCGAGGGCCTCGTGATGACCAATGCCCACGTCGTCGCCGGCTCCAGCGAGGTCGTCGTCGAGGCGAGGGGCGAGCTGCCGCGCTCCGCGAGTGTGGTCTACTTCGATCCCGATGCGGATATCGCGGTGCTCTCCGCGAGCGGTCTCGGCGCCGCTGCGCTGCCGTTCAGCGCGACACCGGCCCCGGGGACCACCGTATTCTTCCAGGGGCATCCGTACGGCGGCCCCTTCGTGTCGCGCAGCGCTGCGGTGCTCTCCGCGGGGCCGGTGACCGCCACCGACATCTACGGCGCCGCCGCGGTATCGCGCTCGACGATCCGGATCGCCGGTCTCGTCGAGCCCGGCAACTCGGGCGGCCCGCTGCTCACGGCCGATGGCGCGCTCGCGGGAATGATCTTCGCGCGAGCGGAGACCTCCCCGAACGTGGGTTTCGCCCTCTCGATGGAGGAGCTCGCGCCGGTGCTGGCGATCGCACCCGAGCTGGGCGCGCCGGTCTCGGCGGGTTCCTGCGTGTGAGCGCGGTCCCGGCTCGCCGCGCTCGCCCCGCCGGCGCAGCACCCGCCGGCGCGGCACCCGCCGGCGCTCAGTGCTCGAGCGGGTAGGTCTCGACGCCGAGGATCCCGGCGTCCGGGTGGTGGCGCGAGAAGTGGAAGACCGAGAACCCGGCCGGAGGCAGGGCCGCCGACGCGTTGAGGTAGGAACCGGGGGGACTGCCCGTCGCCACCATGAGCTGGCGGGCGAGATCCGGCAGCACGGGCCGGTGGCTGCAGACCACGGCGTTCCTGCCGCGGCCCACGATCTTGCTCATCCGTCGTCGCAGCGCCGCGAGATCGCCCTCGTCCCAGAAATCCTGGCTGAGCGAGCGCTTCGCGCGAACCCGCTTCCGCAGATAGGACGCCAGTGGTGCGACGGTGGCGAGGCAGCGCGTCGCGGTGGACGAGTAGATGCGCCGGGGACCGAACGCCGCCAGGATCGGGACCAGGGTCTCCGCCTGGTCCTCGCCGTCCGCGGTGAGCCGCCGGAGATGGTCCGCGCGCGAGGTCCCGCTGCGGGGCTCCGCTTTGGCGTGCCGCAGCAGGGTCACCGAGAAGGAGTCGATCAGATCGCGCGAGGCGAGACGGAGGAACACGTCGAACAGCTCGCGGTCGGCCTTGTAGCTGAGCCGCTTGCGCACCGCGTCGATCGGCACCCACTCGATCGCCTCGACCTCGCGGTTCGGGGTGAAGGTGGACGCCTGCAGCGCCTCCTCGCGCACCTTCGCGGCCCAGTACTGCACGGTCTTGGTGCGGTTGCCGCTCAGCTCGTAGTGGATCGTGCCGAGGTTCACTCCGAGTGCGACGGCGATGCCGGTCTCCTCGAGCGTCTCGCGCACGGCCGCCTGCGGCATGCTCTCGCCCGGATCGAGCTTCCCCTTCGGGAACGACACGTCGCGCTGCTTCGTGCGGTGGATGAGGAGGACCAGGGTTCGCGAGTCCCCGTGCTCGTCGAAGACGCGACGCCAGCAGACCGTACCGGCTGCGAGCACCTCCTCCTGAGAGATCTTCTTGGTGCCTCCGCTCACCTGGCCCTCCGCGACCGCGCCTCCGTGCGGTCGGTCATCACGAGGTCCTGCAGATCGGGCAGCGGCTCGCCCTCCTCGCTCACCACGCGGCGCTGCCAGCTGCCGTCGGGCAGCATGCGCCACGACGACACGTCGTCGCTGAAGGCGAACCCGAAGAAGCGGTCGATGCGGGCCAGGTGCTCGCGATCGGAGAGCTGCACGAGCACCTCGATGCGGCGGTCGAGGTTGCGGTGCATGAGATCGGCGCTGCCGATGAAGATCTCGCGATCCCCCGCGTTCTCGAACGAGTAGATGCGGGAGTGCTCGAGGTACCGGCCCAGGATGGAGCGCACGCTGATGTTCTCGGACAACCCCGGGACGCCGGCCCGGATCGAGCAGATCCCGCGCACCCACACCTCGATCGGCACACCGGCCTGGCTGGCGCGGTAGAGCGCATCGATGATGGCCTCGTCGACCATCGAGTTGGCCTTGAGCTTGATGCCGCTCGGGCGGCCCGCACGCGCGTGATCCGCCTCCCGCTCGATGCGCTCGAGGAGGCCGCTGCGCAGCTGCAGCGGAGCGACCAGCAGGCGGTCGTAGTCGGTCTCGATGGCGTAGCCCGAGAGCACGTTGAACAGCTTGGTCACGTCCCGGCCGACCTCGGGCGAGGCCGTGAAGAGCCCGAAGTCCTCGTAGATGCGGCTGGTCTTCGGGTTGTAGTTGCCCGTGCCGATGTGGCAGTAGTGCGCCAGGCGCCCGCCCTCTTCACGGATCACCTGCACGAGCTTGCAGTGGGTCTTCAGGCCCACGAGCCCGTAGACGACGTGCACGCCGGCCTGCTCGAGCTTGCGGGCCCACGTGATGTTGGCCTCCTCGTCGAAGCGCGCCTTCACCTCGACGAGGGCGAGCACCTGCTTGCCGGCCTCTGCCGCCTTGATGAGCGCGGCCACGATGGGGCTGTCGCCCGAGGTGCGGTAGAGCGTCTGCTTGATGGCGAGCACGTCCGGGTCCGTGGCGGCCTGCTCGACGAAGGCCTGCACGCTCGTCGAGAACGACTCGTACGGGTGGTGCACGAGCACCTCGCGGCGCGCGATCGCGGAGAAGGTGTCGGGCTTCTCGCTGGGCGAGCTGGTGCGGAACTGCGGCGCGGTGACCGGGATGTGCGGCTTGAACTTGAGGTCGGGCCGCGCGATGCGCGTGAGCGCGAACAGGCCGCTGAGGTCGAGCGGTGCGGGCAGGGTGTAGACCTGCTGCTCGTCGATGTCGAACTCGCGCACGAGCAGCTCGAGCGTGGCCTCGTCCATGTCGTCCGAGATCTCGAGGCGGATCGGCGGGCCGAAGCGCCGTCGCAGCAGCTCCTTCTCGAGCGCCTGGATCAGGTTCTCGGTCTCGTCCTCCTCGATCTCCATGTCCTCGTTGCGGGTGACCCGGAAGACGTGGTGGTCGATGACCTCCATGCCGGGGAAGAGCCCGTCGAGCTGGTTCGCGATGAGTCCCTCGAGCGGGATGAAGCGCACGTCGTCCGCGCTCTCGCGGCGATCCACGCGCACGTAGCGGGGGATCATCTGCGGCACCTTGAGCCGCGCGAACTCGACCTTGTCGGTGCGCGGGTTGCGCACGCGGATGGAGAGGTTGAGCGCTCGGCCCGAGATGTAGGGGAACGGGTGCGCCGGGTCGACCGCGAGCGGCATCAGCACGGGGTAGATGTGGTGCTCGTAGTAGTCGGTGAGGATCTCGCGGTCGGCGTCGTCGAGCTGCTCCCAGTCGACGATGCGCACGCCCGCCTCGGCGAGCGCGGGCTGCACCTGCTCGCGGAAGCAGTGGGCGTGCCGCAGCTGCAGCTCGTACGCGGTGCGATTGATGTCGGCGAGCACGTCGGTGGGGGCGCGGCCGACATTGGTGGGCACGGCGAGGCCGGTCACGATACGGCGCCTGAGGCCCGCCACGCGCACCATGAAGAACTCGTCGAGGTTCGAGGCGAAGATGGCGAGGAAGTTGGCGCGCTCGAGCAGCGGGATCGTCGTGTCCTCGGCGAGCTCGAGCACCCGCTGGTTGAACGCCAGCCAGCTCAGCTCGCGGTCGATGTAGCGGTCGGCCGGAAGCTCGTCGGCGAGGCCGACCGCCGGCGCTTCTTCGCGGCCGGTCGTCTCGGTGTTCTCTTCGCTCATGGGTCCATTCTGGCATCGACCGCCGACGAAGCCCGCCTCGACCACTGACGGCTGCGTGAATCGATGGTGAACGACGCGTGCTCGTACAGGCGCACCGCGCGCTCGTTCTCGCCGTCGACGTAGAGGGTCACGCGTTCCGGGCGGTGCTGCGCCATGCGCGCGAGGGTGGCCTCGAGCAGCAGCCCGCCCAGTCCGCGGCCCGCGTACTCGGGCCGCACGCCCACGGCGTAGAGCTCGCACTCCGCGGCGTCGCCGGATCCGGAGCGGACCGTCTTGATCCAGGTCGATCCGGCCAGCTCGTCGCCGTGCTCCTCGGCGAGCAGGATCAGGTCGGCCGGATCGAACCACGGCTCCTGCCGCATGAGCGCGAAATCGGCCTCCGTGATGCGGCCCTGCTCGGGATGCGCGGCGAATGCCGCGGCGTTGGCGCGCACCCACGCCGCGGCGTCGCCGGGGCGCTCCGGATCGAAGGTTCGCAGCCGCAGTCCGGGGGGAGCGGGGATCGCGAGCGGATCCGGCCCGCCGCTCGGCAGCAGCCCGGGATCCAGGGTCATGCGGTACAGGGAGCGGACGGGCGCGAATCCCGCGCGCCGCAGCAGCGCCTCCGCGGACGGATTCTCGCCGTGCGCCCACGCGCGCAGCTCCCCGCCGGCGGTTCCGGGATCGCGCTCGAGCAGGATCTCGAGCGCCGCCGCGCCGATCCCGCGGCCCCGCGCGCTCGGCAGCACGACGAGGTCGACCTCCCCCTGCCCGACCACGCCGATGGCCGCCGGCTGCGACGCATTCCCCGGCTCGGCGAAGAGCAGCAGCGCTCGCTGCCCCTGCGCGGCGGCGAGCATGGCCTGATCCGACACCGGGGAGCTCCCGTCGACGGACTCCGCCGCCGCGATCAGCTCGCGGGCGGATTCGAACGCGCGATCCTCCGTCGCCTCGTGGACCGTCAGCCGCTCCGTCATGATCGCGCTCCCTCCCGGTGATCGACGTCTCGGGAGACCAGGCTACTCGTCCCCGTCCTCTGCCCGGGCCCGCGCGAAGCCGTACCCCACACCCCGCACCGTGCTGATGAGGCCCTCGTGCTCGCCCAGTTTGGCCCGCAGCCGCCGCACGTGCACGTCGACCGTGCGGGTGCCGCCGAAGTAGTCGGTGCCCCAGACCTCGCTGAGCAGCTGCTCGCGGGTGAAGACGCGGCCCGGGTGTCCCGCGAGGAAGTGCAGCAGCTCGAACTCCTTGTAGGTGAGATCGAGCGGCCGGCCGAAGAGCCGGGCGGTGAAGTTCGACTCGTCGATGACGACGCCCGCGGCCTGGACCGCGGGCGGGGGTGCGGCTGTGGCGGGCCGCTCGAGCAGGCGCAGGCGCAGCTCGATCTCCGCGGGGCTCGCGGTGGGCAGCAGCAGCTCGCTCACACCCCACTCGGTGGTCAGTGCGGTGAGCGCGACCTCCGGGAGGATGACGACGCGGGGTGTGGCCGCCCCGTCCGCGAGGCCGAGGCAGGCGGAGCGCGCGCGCCGCGCATCGAGGGTGCCGTCGATGAGGATCGCGTCGAAGCGCTCGGCCATGGTCTCCGGCACGCGCAGCGAGAGCGGAGAGGTGCGCACCTCGTGGGGCAGCAGGTCGAGTCCGGGCAGAGAATCCGCGGGATCGCGATCCGTGAGGCAGAGCAGCTGCATCGATCCGCCTCCCTTTTACTGTTCGTTCGTTCCGAGGCAATAGTACTGCGCGCTCTGTTTCGCGTCCGTTTCGCCGAGGTTACCCGGCAGATGCGCGAGCGGATGTGGGAGGATGGAGCCGTGACCACCGACGACGACGCCCTCGAGATGCCGACCGCGCACTCGTGGCACATTCCGCGGCTGATCGTGGCGTGGGCGGTCGCGGCCGTGATCGGGGTGCTGGTGACGATATTCGTCTCGGGGGAGGCGCGATTCTCGTGGCTGGCCTTCGCGATCGGGGTGAGCACCCTCGTCACATTCGCACTCCAGCTGGGCACGGCGCAGCGGGAGGGCTTCATCACGCGGGTCGCGTTCAGCGTGGCCGGTTCGGTGCTGGTGATCGCGGTGATCGACCTCATCGGCTTTCTGCTCGACTGAGCCCCCGCCGCTGCTCTGCTCTGCTCTGCCCCGCCCGCCTCTGTTCCGTGCTGCCCCCGCTCTACGCGCGTCAGTAGTTGCGGGCATTCCCCGGGTTCGGTGACATCTACTGACGCGCAGGTCGAGGGCGACGGAGAGCATGGGGGCGGGGCTCGATCTCCGTCGCTGCGACGCGGTGTAGACTGGCGTCATGCTTCTCGCGCTCGAACTCTTCTTCCTCGGACTCCTCGGTCTGGCGTCGCTGGCGATCGCCTGGGTCTCCGGCACGGTCATCTACAAGCTCTTCAAGGGACAGCGCTGAACTCTCGCGGGAGCGCCGCGCGCGGTGAGCGATGAATCCGTTTCTTGACCTGCCGGGAGCGGTGGCGGATCCCGGGACGGGTGTCGCCGCGCACTACGGCGAGCCGGTGCCCGAGCAGCGGGCGCTCGACGAGGGCCGTGCGATCGTCGATCTCTCGCATCGCGGCGTGGTCGCCGTATCGGGCCCCGATCGCCTGAGCTGGCTGCACTCGATGACGAGTCAGCAGCTCGTCGGCCTGCGGCCGGGCGAGAGCGTCGAGACGCTGCTGCTCGATGCCAACGGCCGCATCGAGCGGGCGATCAGGCTGGTCGACGACGGCGAACGCAGCTGGCTGCTGGTCGACGAGGGATCCGCGGAGCCGCTCGTCGAGTTCCTGCAGCGCATGCGGTTCGCGCTGCGCGTCGAGGTGCGCGATGCATCGTCGGAGTACGCCGCGGTGCTGGCCTTCGAGGGGCGTGCGGCCGAGGCGCTGCGCGCGGCCTCTCCGGTCTTCGAGTGGCGGGATCCCTGGGCCGCCGTGGCGGCGGGCGGCGTGCAGTACGCGCGCGGCGAGCACGCGGGCGGGGACTGGACGGCATCGCAGTTCGTGTTCCCGCGCGGGCGACTGGCCGAGATCGCGAGGATCGTGTCGCCCGGCGCTTCGGGACCGGTGCCCGGCTCGGGCGAGCTGCGCGCGGCCGGCCTGCTGGCGCTCGAGGCGCTCGAGGTGCGCGCCTGGCGCCCCGCGCAGCACGCCGACACCGACGAGCGCTCGATTCCGCACGAGCTCGACTGGCTGCGCACGGCGGTGCACCTGACCAAGGGCTGCTATCGCGGCCAGGAGACGGTGGCGAAGGTGCACAACCTCGGCCATCCGCCGCGCCGGCTCGCGATGCTGCACCTCGACGGCTCGGGAGGAGAGCTGCCGGTCGCGGGAGCGCTCGTCTACCTCGCGGGATCCGCGGCCGCTGCCGATGCCCGGCCGGTCGGCCGTGTCACCCGCGCCGCCATGCACCACGAGTGGGGCGGAATCGCGCTCGCGCTGCTGAAGCGCTCGGTCGCCGAGGACGCGCCGCTGGAGGTGCGCGGCGGCGCGGAGGGGTCCGATCCAGCCGCAGCACCCGGCGAGATCATCGCCGCCGCGCAGGAGGTCATCGTTCCCGCCGATGCGGGATCGGTGCGCGACATCCCCCGTCTCAAGCGCCTCTGACCCCCACCACTCATACTGGGCTCAGCCTCTTCGTCATGCCAGCTCATGCGGAGCGTTCGGAACGGCTCCGGGAGGCGAGCGCACCGGGGCCGCGCGGCGCGACGAAGGAGCGACGAGCGAGGGGTCCCCGTCTCAGCGAGCGTCGGAGCCGTTCCGAACGCGGCGCCTGCGAGCGAGCGATGCCGCCCCGAACGCGCTGTCCCGCCTATATAGACTGGAATCATGACGAATACGCTGATCCTGCTCCGCCACGGCCAGAGCGAGTGGAACCAGAAGAACCTGTTCACCGGATGGGTGGACGTGCGGCTCACCGAGCTGGGGCGGAGCGAGGCGGCGCGCGCCGGCGAGCTGCTCGCCGAGTCGGGGATCCTGCCCGATGTGCTGTACACCTCGGTGCTCAGCCGTGCCATCCAGACGGCCAATCTGGCCCTCGACAGCGCGGACCGGCTGTGGATCCCGGTGCAGCGCTCCTGGCGTCTCAACGAGCGCCACTACGGCGCGCTGCAGGGCCTCGACAAGGCCGAGACGCTGCGGCAGTACGGCGAGGAGCAGTTCATGGAGTGGCGTCGATCCTTCGACACCCCGCCGCCCGCACTGGATGATTCGAGCGAGTGGTCGCAGTCCGGCGATCCGCGCTACGCGGGGATCGACGGGGAGCTGCCGCGCACCGAGTGCCTGAAAGACGTCATCGAGCGGCTCGTGCCCTACTGGGAGGGCGAGATCCTCCCCGCGCTGAACACCGGCAAGACCGTGCTCGTGACCGCGCACGGCAACTCGCTGCGCGCGCTCGTGAAGCATCTGGACGGCATCTCCGACGCCGACATCGCGGGCCTCAACATCCCGACGGGCATGCCGCTCGTGTACGAGATCAACGCGGACGGCACTCCGGCCGGCCCCGGCCGGTACCTCGATCCCGAGGCCGCTGCGGCGGGTGCCGCGGCGGTCGCCGCTCAGGGCAAGCAGGGCTGATCAGAACAGCGAAAGGGCCGCTTCCACGGGAGCGGCCCTTTCGCGTTCGCAACGAACGGCGTGGCGAAGGTCAGTTCTCGTCTTCGTCGTCGGCGTTGTACTTGCTCGCGTACTCCTCCCAGGGATCCTCGTTCGCATTGCGCTCCGAGTTCCTGGCGAGCTCCCGTTCGAGCTCCGAGAGGTCCGTATTGGGGCTGAAGTACTTCAACTCCCTGGCTACCTTGGTGTGCTTTGCCTTCTGACGGCCGCGCCCCATGCGTGACCCCCTTACACATTCAGGCCCCGCGGTAGAACACCGCGAGGCAGTACCAATTCACTAGACGTATGGAGCAGATTCTAGCATGGTCGGTCGGGCGGATGAGCGGGGCCATTACGATGAAGGCATGACTTCGCGGCGCCCGTTCAGGATCGTGCTCATCGTGGTGCTGGTGATCGCCGCCCTGGTGCTCGTGGGCGCGCTCGCCGTGCTGGTGCCGATCCTCGCCCACCGCAGCGCGGGCGGTTCGGGCCAGGAACTGCCGCAGGACTACGCCTCGGAGTCGAGCGCGCAGGGAGCGGACGGGCGCACGCGTCTGCTGAGCGCGACGACGGCGGACGGAGCGCCCGCCGCGCTCGACGCCCTGCAGCCGGGGGAGACCCTGGTCGTACGCGGAAGCGGCTTCGATGCCGGTATCGGCATATACGTCGCGATCTGCGCGATCCCCGACTCCGCGGAGGAGAAGCCGAGCCCCTGCCTCGGAGGCATTCCCGAGGGCGCCGAGACGGGCGAGGCGGACGAGAGCGCCCTGTCGAGCGCGTGGGTCACGGACGACTGGGCCTGGCGGGCCTTCGCGACCCACGGCTACGGCGACGACGGATCGTTCGAGGTGCAGCTCACCATTCCGGAACCGGTGGGCGAGACGCTCGACTGCCGCGTCGAGCGCTGCGCGATCGCGACCCGCGCCGACCACACCGCCTCGGGCGACCGCGTGCAGGACATGCTGCTCCCGGTCGCGTTCCGGGAGTGATCCGCCGCCGCACGCGCTCGAACGGCTGCGAACCGTTCGCGAAGCAGACCCGGCCGCCGTCCGCCGGATCGGCTCGAGCGGCTCAGCCTGCTGAGAACGCGGCTGCGACGAGCGTCGCGATCGTGTAGATCGCGAGACCCGCGAGCGAGCCGACCACCGTGCCGTTGATGCGGATGAACTGCAGGTCCTTGCCCACCTGCAGCTCGATCTTCTCGGCGGCCTCCTGCGCGTCCCAGCGCTGCACCGTCTCCGACACGACGTTCGCGAGGTCGTGCCGGTAGTTCCGCACGAGATGCTCGACCACGCCCATCACCCAGACGTCGATCTTGTACTGCAGCGTCGGATCCTCGAGCAGCTTGCGCCCGAAGTCCTGCAGCGCGCCGGTGATCCGGCGGCGCAGTTCGCTGCTCGGATCCTCGAGCATCTCGACGAGCGCCGCCCGCGCGGCCTCCCAGGTGCTCGCGGCGAGGGCCCGGATGCGCGGGCTGTCGAAGACCTCGTGCTTGAACGTCTCGAGCTGGCGCTGCAGCCGCTCCTCGTGCTGCAGATCGCGGGCGAGGTCGGAGAGGAAGCGGCCGACCGCGAGGCGGAACGGGTGATCGGGTTCGGCGGCGACGTGCTGCGCGAAGCGCACGGCCTCGGCGTGCAGCCGGTCGTCGACGAAGCGGTTCACGACGCTCGGCACCCACGTCGGCAGCCGGGATGAGACGACCCGATCGAACGCCTCGGGATGGCCGACCAGCCAGTCCTCGAAGCGGTTCGCGGCGATGTCGATCAGCGCCTCGTGGTGCCCGCCGTCGAGGAAGGACTCCGCGGCCCGTCCGAGCAGCGGCCCCCACTCGGGGTCCACGATGTGCCGTCGCACGAGCGCTTCGATGAGCTCCTGCACGTCGTCGTCGCCGACCACGGCGAGTGCGCCGAGGCCCGCGCTCGCCAGCATGTCGCCGGCGCGCTCGGCGTTGGGACGCTGCTCGAGCCACTCCCCGGCGGCCCGGGCGCCGCTGATCCGCGAGAGCTTGTCGTGCACGACCTCGTCGGCGAGGAAGTTCTCCTCGATGAACGAGCCCAGGCCCGCGCCGATGTCGTCCTTCTTGTTCGAGATGAGATTGGTGTGCGGGATCGGCAGCCCCAGCGGCCGCCTGAAGATCGCGGTGACGGCGAACCAGTCCGCGAGCGCGCCGACCATGCCGCCCTCGCTCGCGGCCCGCACGTAGCCCAGCCACGGGTAGCGATCCTGCAGGGCGAACGACACCACGAACACCGCGGCCATGAACAGCAGCAGCGCGAGGGCGATGCCCTGCATGCGGCGCAGCTCGGCCAGTCGTTCGAAGTCTGCGGGGGTGACTGCGCCCAGGGTGCGCGGAGCGCGACGGGTTCGAGACAGCGGCATGCACAGTATTATCCCGCGAGACGGAGGGATGCGGTCCTGATCCCGGCTGTCGGGAGTGCATGAAATAATCGTCCGCATGCACTTGCTCACGGCGCTCAGCCTGAAGAATCGCGCACTGATCGCCCTGGTGACCATCGTCGCCGCGGTGTTCGGCTTCATCGGCGTCGGGTCGCTCAAGCAGGAGCTCATGCCGTCCGTCGAGTTCCCCACGATCGCGGTCGTCACCACCTATCCGGGCGCCTCGCCCGAGGTCGTCAACAACGACGTCTCGGGGCCCATCGAGACCGCCCTGCGCGCCGTGCCGAGTCTCGAGAGCACCACCGCGACGTCGAGCACTGGCTCCTCGATGGTGCTCGCCGAGTTCACCTACGGCGTCGATCTCGCCGCCACCGAGCAGAAGGTGGAGAGGGCGATCAGCCGCATCTCGCAGCTGCTCCCCGAGCAGAGCGACAGCCAGGTGCTCTCGGGCAGCATCGACGACTTCCCGGTCATCCAGGTCGCCGTGACGCCCGCCGAGGGCGAGACCCCCGAGCAGGCGGCGCAGCTCGTCGAGCGCATCGCGATCCCGGATCTCAGCGATCTCGACGGCGTGCGCGACGCGCAGCTGACGGGCGCGCGGGAGGACCGGATCACGATCCAGCCCGACGCCGCGGCGCTGGCGGCGCAGGGCCTCGGCGCGCAATCCATCGCCGACGCGCTGCAGCAGAGCGGCGTGCTCATCGCCGCGGGCACGGTCACCGAGGAGGATCGCACGCTCGCGGTGCAGGCCGGTTCTGCCGTGGGATCCGCCGAGGAGATCGCCGCTCTGCCGCTGCCGCGGAGCGCCGAGGCGATCGCCGCCGAGCAGCAGGCCCTGCTGACGCCGCAGCAGCCCGGCGAGGCTCCGCCGACTCCGGCGGCCCCGATCACGATCGGCGATGTCGCCGAGGTGACGCTCGAACCGGGCCCCCAGCAGAGCATCTCCCGCGTCGACGGGGCTCCCGCCGTCACCATCGCGGTCACCAAGATGTCCGCGGCGAACACCGTGGATGTGTCGCACGCGGTGCAGGAGAAGCTCGACGAGCTGCAGGACCAGCTGGGCGGAGCGACGCTCACCGTGATCTTCGACCAGGCGCCGTACGTCGAGCAGTCGATCCACACCCTCACCACCGAGGGGCTTCTGGGCCTGCTCTTCGCAGTGCTCGTGATCCTCGTCTTCCTGATGTCGGTGCGCGCCACGCTCGTCACCGCGATCTCGATCCCGACCTCGGTGCTGCTCACCTTCGTCGGGCTCAACTTCGCGGAGTACACGCTGAACATGCTGACGCTCGGCGCGCTCACGATCTCCATCGGACGCGTGGTCGACGACTCCATCGTGGTCATCGAGAACATCAAACGGCACCTCGCCGCGGGCGGCGATCGCGCGAAGACCATCATCGAGGCGGTGCGCGAGGTCGCCGGGGCCATCACCGCGTCGACCATCACCACCGTGGCGGTGTTCCTGCCCATGGCATTCGTCGACGGCATGGTGGGCGAGCTCTTCCGGCCGTTCGCCTTCACGGTGACGATCGCGCTCGCGGCCTCGCTGCTGGTCTCGCTCACGATCGTGCCGGTGCTCGCGTTCTGGTTCCTGCGCGGAGACCGCCCCAAGCGCCGCTCGACGGCGGTCGGGCCGCAGGCCGAGCAGACGACCGCGTTGCAGCGCGGGTACCGCCCGATCATCGAGTGGACCCTGCGGAGACCGGCCGTGACGCTGCTCATCGCCGTCGTGGTCTTCGGCGCCACCATCGCGGCGAGCCCGCTCATGAAGACCAACTTCATGGGCGCCGACGAGCAGAACTCGGTCGGGCTCGTGCAGACCCTCGAACCGGGGACCAGCCTCGACGCCCAGCTGGCTCAGGCGGAACGCGTCGAGGAGGCGCTCGCCGAGGTCTCCGCCATCGAGACGGTGCAGGTGACGATCGGCAGCGCGGGCGGCGGCATGGCCGCGATCTTCGGCGGCGGGGGCGATGGTTCGGTGAGCTATTCGCTGACCACCGATCCCGACGCCGACCAGACGGCGGTGCAGGACGAGATCCGGGCCGCGGTCGACGCCCTCGACGACGCGGGCGAGTTCTCGCTGGGGCAGTCGGGCGGCGGCGTGGCGATGTCGAGCGCCATCGAGGTGAACGTATCGGCCCCCGACCAGGAGACCCTGCGCGAGGCCAGCGAGATCGTGACGGCGGAGCTGCGGGAGCAGCCGGAGCTGCAGCAGGTGGAGAGCGATCTCGGCCAGTCGCGCCCGTATCTGCGCGTCTCCGTCGACCGCACGGCCGCGGCCGCGGCCGGTCTCACGGAGTCGGGGGTCGCCGGACAGGTCTCGCAGCTGATGCAGCCCCGGCAGATCGGCCAGATCACCATGGACGCGGACAGCGTCGACGTGTATCTGGCGAGCGGGGTCGCGCCGAGCGATCAGGCCGGTGTCGCGGCGCTCCAGATCCAGACCGCCCTCGGCCCGCAGCGCCTCGACGCGCTCGCCGACATCGAGGTCGCCGACGGGCCGGTGACCGTGCGCACCGAGGACGGCACGCGCATGGTGACGGTCTCGGCGCTGCCCGAGGGCGACGACCTCGGCACGGCGGGCGTCGCGGTCGATGCGGCCCTCGAAGCCGTCGAACTGCCCGCGGGCGCGACGGCCGGCGTCGGCGGTGTGATGGCGCAGCAGGCCGAGGCGTTCCAGCAGCTCGGGCTCGCGCTGCTGGCGGCGATCCTCATCGTCTACGTGGTGATGGTGGCGACGTTCCGCAGCCTGCTGCAGCCGCTGCTGCTGCTCGTGTCGGTGCCGTTCGCCGCGACCGGGGCGATCCTGCTGCTCATCGTGACCGGCATCCCGCTCGGGGTCGCCTCCCTCATCGGCGTGCTCATGCTCATCGGCATCGTGGTGACCAACGCGATCGTGCTCATCGACCTCGTCAACCAGTACCGGGAACGCGGAGACACCCTGCGGGAGGCGGTGCTGCACGGCTCTCTGCAGCGTCTGCGGCCCATTGTGATGACCGCGCTCGCGACGATCTTCGCGCTCACGCCGATGGCGCTCGGGATCACGGGCAAGGGCGGCTTCATCTCGCAGCCGCTGGCGGTCGTGGTGATCGGCGGCCTGCTCTCGTCGACCGCGCTCACGCTCATCGTGCTGCCCACGCTCTACTACGCGGTCGAGCGTCGCCGAGCGGGCGGATCGCGACGACGCGAGCCGCGGGAGGGCCCGTCGGCCCCGCGCCGTCGTCGCGGCGGCGGGGGAGCGGTGCCGTTCTCGCCCGGAGCGCCCGCTGCCGCATCGGCGGGGGACGCGACCGGGCCCATGCCGGCCGCCACAGCGGTCGGTGCGGGGACGGCCTTCGGCGCAGCGGGGGCCGGAGCCGCCGGCTCCGCCGGTGCGTTCGGTGCGTTCGGCGCGGCGGATGCCGCGGATGCAGCGGGTGCTCTCGACGCTGCGGATGTCGACGGTGCTGCGCACGCCGAGGGTGCTGCGCATGCGGAGAGTGCTGCGCATGCGGAGGGCGCCGACGGCGTCGGACGCGCGGTCGACACCGAACCGGCCCCTCCGGTGTCGGCCCGATCCGCGGCGGCGGCCCCCGTGCCCGCCCCTTCCGCGCCGGCGACTCCACCCGTGCCCGGCGAGGCCGAGCCGGCGAGACACGCGGCGGATGCGTCGTCTGACGGACCGGACGAGGAGGCCGGGCCGGCCGAGACTGCGTCGGGCGAGGCTGAGACGGTCGCGACCGCGCCGATTCCGGTGGTGGCGGATCCCGCGACTCAGCAGGCGATTCTCAGCGAGCTCTTCAAGGCGGGACTCTCCGCGCCCGAGGTGTCGGGCGCGGCCGGGCCGGGCCGGGCCTCCGGGCCGGATTCGGCGAGAGCCTCCGACTCGACGGCGGAGCCGACCCCGATCCCGACCCCGGCTCCGGAGCACGGGGAGGTGGGCTCCGATACCGCTCAGATATCTCTCGCGCTCGCCGACCTCGGGTTCACGGGCACCGAGAACCCGCTGCTCGACGACGTCGATGACGCCGCGGAGGCGGAGGCGGGACCGGCCGGACCGGGCGAGGCGCCCGAGGGTGCCGGTCCCGCGGCCTTCGCCGCGACCGACGACGCCGAGGAGACCGATGGCGTCGACGAGACCGAGCTGGTGCCGCTCGTGCTCCCCGAGCCTCTGCCCGCCCGGTCCGATCCGGAAGGCCACGGCCCAGACGCAGAAGGCGGAGCGGAACCCGGAACCGCACCCGAGCCCCGGCCCGCGTCCGGATCCGCGGCCGATCCGACGCCCGCCGATCCGGCGGACGCAGGAGACCCGGCCGCTCCGCCGGTGACGGGCGAGCTCGACTGGGAGCAGCTCATGTGGCAGGCGACGCAGGAGGTCGACGAGCCGGAGGAGGACGAGTCGGACTCCGGGGCCGATCCCGGATCAGGCGCCGGGGACAGCCGGAACCGCGGGGAGGACTAGCGATGGCTCAGAAGGGGCGCCGCGGCTACCGGCCGCCGGCCAACTACGAGCCCGGTCGCGCGCCGGGGCGCCGCAACCGGTGGGCCGAACGCGGCGCCGCACAGGGACGGCCGGACGGCGGCCAGCCGCGGGGCGAGCGATCCCAGGGGCGCGATAAGAGCGGGAACACCCCGGCGGCCTCGCGAGGGTCGGCTGAGGGCGATGGCGCACAGGTGTTCGCCTTCGGCCGGGACGGTGCGGCGAAACAGGCGCCCGGCGCGGCCGAGCGGGCGTCCGGCGGCACCGAGCGCCCCGGTGGATCCGGCGGTGCCGGCGGTGAGAAGCTCTACGAGCCGCTCGACGCCCGGCTCACCACCGCGGCCGACGTCGCGGGGATGAGCTTCGGAGATCTCGGGCTGGGCGGCAACATCGTGCGCACGCTCGGCGAACTGGGTGCGGAGCGGCCGTTCCCGATTCAGGCCGCGACGATCCCCGACGCGCTGCAGGGCAGGGACGTGCTCGGGCGTGCCCGCACCGGCTCCGGCAAGACGATCGCCTTCGGATCGGCGCTCGTGGAGCGACTGCTCCGTCTCAAGGCTGAGGGCGCCTTCGCGAGCGATCCCGCACCGACCCGGAAGAAACCGCAGCGCGGGGAACGTCGCGAGCGCGCCCCGAAGCGCGCCGCCCGCAAGCCGAAGGCGCTGATCCTCGCCCCCACCCGCGAGCTCGCGCTGCAGATCGACCGCACGGTGCAACCGATCGCCCGCTCCGTCGGCTTCTTCACGGCGCAGCTGGTGGGCGGAGTGCCGCTCGACCCGCAGGTGCACGCGCTCGAACGCGGGGTCGACATCGTGATCGGCACGCCGGGACGCGTGCGCGACCTGGTGAACCGCCGTCGGCTCGACCTGCGCGAGGTGCTGATCTCGGTGATCGACGAGGCCGACCACATGTGCGAGCTCGGGTTCCTCGAGCCGGTGCAGTGGACACTGCGGCAGACCGTGCGCGGCGGCCAGCGCCTGCTGTTCTCGGCCACGCTCGACAGCGGCGTGTCGGAGCTCGTGGGAGAGTTCCTGCGCGAGCCGGCGGTGCACGAGGCCGAGGAGAGCGCCTCCGGGTCGGTGCGGCACCGGGTGCTCGTGGTGCTGCGGGAGGACAAGGACCATGCCCTCGTCGAGCTCGCTTCCGAGCCGGGCCGCACGTCCGACTCCTCGCGGACCATGGTGTTCTGCCGCACTCGGGCGTACGCCGAGCGGGTCGCCGAGATGCTCGCCGAGGAGGGGCTGCGGGTCACCGCTCTGCACGGCGACCTGAGCCAGGCGAAGCGCGAACGGAACCTGGCCCGCTTCTCCTCGGGCAAGGCATCGGTGCTCGTGGCGACGGACGTGGCGGCGCGCGGGATCCACGTGGACGACGTCGACCTCGTGCTGCAGGCCGACCCGCCCGACGACGCGAAGACCTATGTGCACCGCGCCGGTCGCACGGGGCGCGCGGGAAAGGACGGCCTGGTGATCACCGTGATCCCGCGCACCCGGCAGAAGCGCACGCGCGAGATGCTCGACACCGCGGGGATCGAGCCGGAGTACTTCGGCGACTTCGAGTCCGGCAAGGCGCTGTAGGCAAAGCGGAGCTTAGCGCGCCGACGGCGCTGAGCGCACCCTCGCGCTCAGGCGACGTGCGGAGCACGGAGCGGGGCGGGCGCCGCTTGAGAGAAGACGTGCGAGCGTTTTCGTGCACCCTCGGCGAGGTCCGCCGAGCGGGAGCGCCGCCCACGCGGAGAGCCGGCAGCCGGGTGGCGCCGCGGATTCCGGCGTGGAGGCGAGTGGAGGTCTCCTCCATTCCGATGACGAGGTTTTTGGTGAATCCCTACAAGGCTCCCGGTGGTGCGCGTGAGGCCCGATTGTGCGCGGTGGAGCGTGCGGTTGTGAGTGTCGGACGTCGCTTCTAACCTGGCAGCATTCGGATACGGGGATCGCGTCGCAGGGCGCGATCCCGAACGCCACGTCGAAGGAGCACCGATGAGCGACACCCCCACCCGGCCCGAACCCCGCATCGACGTCGAGGCGGTCGGCGATGCGCTGCTGGGCAAGTGGAAGCACGAGCGACTGGAGTCGCGGCGCGTCGCCGAGGACCCGCGGCTGCACACGATCCACGGTCAGCCGATGCCCGAGCATCGTGAGCGCGCCCTGGGCCAGCTGGGCATCCTGGTCGAGGAGGGGGCGATCCAGCGGGCCTACCCCGGCGACCTCGGCGGCGGCGACAATCACGGCGGCAACATCGCCGCCTTCCAGGAGCTCGTGCTCGCCGATCCCTCGCTCCAGATCAAGAGCGGTGTGCAGTGGGGCCTCTTCGGCGCCGCGATCCTGCACCTCGGCACCCGCAGGCACCACGAGAAGTGGCTGCCCGACGTGATGAGTCTCGAGCTGCCCGGTGCGTTCGCGATGACCGAGATCGGCCACGGATCCGATGTCGCCTCGATCGGCACCACGGCCGCCTACGATCCCGACACCGAGGAGTTCGAGATCCACACGCCGTCCACGGGCGCCTGGAAGGAGTTCCTCGGCAACGCCGCGCTGCACGGCCAGGCCGCGGTGGTCTTCGCGCAGCTCATCACCCGCGGGGTCAACCACGGCGTGCACGCCTTCTTCGTGCCGATCCGCACGCCGGACGGGGAGATGCTGCCCGGGGTCGGCAGCGAGGACGACGGGGTGAAGGGCGGCCTCAACGGCATCGACAACGGCCGCCTCCACTTCACCCACGTGCGCATTCCGCGCGAGAACCTGCTCAACCGCTACGGCGACGTCGCAGCCGACGGCACGTACTCCTCGGCGATCGAGAGCCCCGGCCGCCGCTTCTTCACCATGATCGGCACGCTCGTGCAGGGCCGCGTGTCGCTCGACGGCTCGGCCGTGCGCGCGATGCAGGCGGCCCTGACCATCGCGATCCGGTACGGCAGCGAGCGGCGCCAGTTCCCGGGAGCCTCGGGGCGCGAGACCGTGCTGCTCGACTACGGCCAGCACCAGCGCAGGCTGCTGCCGCGGCTCGCCCAGACCTACGCCATGACCTTCGCCGACGAGCGCCTGCTGACGATCTTCGACGAGGTGTTCTCGGGGGCCCGCGACACCGAGGAGAACCGCGAGGATCTGGAGACGCTCGCCGCCGCGCTGAAGCCGCTCTCGACTTGGGCGGCGCTCGACACCCTGCAGGAGGCGCGCGAGGCCTGCGGCGGCGCCGGATTCATGGCGAAGAACCGCCTGGTGGGCCTGCGTGCCGACCTCGACATCTACGTCACCTTCGAGGGCGACAACAATGTGCTGCTGCAGCTCGTGGGCAAGCGCCTGCTCACCGACTACGCCGCGCAGTTCAAGCCGGGCGACCGCGCCGCCATCGCGAAGGCCGCGGCCGCGCAGCTGGGCGATCGCGTGAGCCGCTTCGGCCTGCGGCAGATGGGCCAGAGCATCGCCGATCTCGGCCAGGTGTCGCGCTCGGTCGAGAGCCTGCGCAGCACCGAGTCGCAGCGCGAGCTGCTCACCGACCGGGTCCAGACGATGGTCGCGGAGATCGCGCTCGCGCTGCGCGAGGCCACCAAGGGGATCCCGCGGGAGGACAAGCGGGCGCGGGCGATCGCGAACGAGGAGGCCTTCAACGCGCAGCAGCACAAGCTCATCGAGGCCGCTCGCGCGCACGGCGAACTGCTGCAGTGGGAGGCCTTCACCGAGGCCGTGGAGCAGCTCGACGACGCCGACTCGCGCCAGGTGCTGACCTGGTTGCGCGACCTCTTCGGTCTCGGCATCATCGAGCGCAACGCCGCCTGGTACCTCGTGGCGGGCCGCATCTCGGGCCAGCGCGCCGAGGCCGTGACGGCCTACATCGACCGGCTGATCTCCCGCCTGCGGCCCCACGCACTCGACCTGGTCGAAGCGTTCGGGCTCACCCCGCAGCTGCTGCGCGCCGAGATCGCCACCGGCATCGAGGCGGAGCGTCAGGAGGAGGCGCAGGCTTACGTCGCGGCGCAGATGGCGGCGGGCACCTGGCCGATCCACGAGAAGGAGCTGCGCAAGCGCGAGAAGCAGCGCGTCGAGGAGAGGGCGAGCGCGTAGCGATCCCACGCGGCGGCTGTCTGCGGTCGCTGCCGCAGGCCGGTGCTGAAGGCCGGTGCTCGGTTGTGCACCGGGCGGGTGCGTTCGGCCAGGCCTCGGATCGTCGCAGGTGCTGCTCGGACCGCGGATGCAGCGACCGGATGCGGGATCGGCGCCCGGCGCGGGCGACCGGGCAGGGAATAGGGTGGATCCATGTCTGAACTGCGCACGCTCTACCCGCCCATCGAACCCTACGCGTTCGGCCGGCTCCCCGTCGGAGACGACCACCAGGTGTTCTGGGAGACGAGCGGCAACCCCGACGGCAAGCCGGTGGTCTTCCTCCACGGCGGTCCCGGCGGCGGCTGCAGTCCGGACCACCGCCGGTACTTCGACCCGGATCGCTACCGCATCGTGCTCTTCGACCAGCGCGGCTGCGGACGCAGCACGCCGCACGCGAGCGCACCGGATGCCGACCTGTCCACGAATACGACCTGGCACCTCGTGGCGGACATCGAACGCCTGCGCGAGCACCTCGGCATCGACCGCTGGCAGGTCTTCGGAGGCTCCTGGGGGTCGACTCTCGCCCTCGCCTACGCCCAGACCCACGCGGCGCGGGTCACCGAAATCGTGTTGCGCGGCATCTTCACCCTCCGCCGCAGCGAGATCCACTGGTTCTACCAGGAGGGCGCCTCGCAGCTGTTCCCCGACGTCTGGGAGGAGTACCTCGCGGTGATCCCCGAGGCCGAGCGCGACGACCTGGTCGCGGCGTACCACAGGAGGCTGTTCGACGCGGATCCGGCCGTGCACGTTCCGGCGGGTGTCGCCTGGACAGTGTGGGAGAACTCGACGGTCAGGCTCATCCCCGACGAGGCCGGCATCGCCGAGGCGCGCGCCGACATCGCGGCGGCGGTGGCCTTCGCGCGCATCGAGAACCACTACTTCTCGAACGGCGGCTGGATGGAGGACGGCCAGCTGATCCGGGACGCCGCCGAGAAGCTCGCCGGTATCCCGGGTGTGATCGTGCAGGGCCGGTACGACGCCTGCACCCCGCCCCGCACGGCGTGGGATCTGCACCGCGCCTGGCCGGAGGCCGCGTTCGCGATGATCCCGGACGCGGGGCACGCGGCGAGCGAACCCGGCATCGTCGACGCCCTGGTGCGCGCCACCGACCGCTTCGCCGCGTAGCGGGCTCGTCGACGCGCGCCTTCTCGAACCCGACCCGATTGTTCGGAACCGCGTGAAGTATCGTCGCTGGAGACCTCGGTCTCGGCGAATGGGCTCGGTCTCGGCGAACGGGCTCGGTTTCGGCGTGGGGGACTTCCGCAGTGGGTGGAACGGGCGCTCGCCGCGGTACCGTTAGTCCATGACCTTCAACGACAACGTGCGGATCGACACGAGCCGGGTGTCGAAGCGGAGCGGCGGTGGCCGCCGCGGCGGCCTCATCGCCGGTGGCGGCATCGGCGTCGTACTGCTGCTGGCGCTGGGCTCGCAGCTGCTGGGCGTCAACCTGATGCCCTTCGCCCCCGTGGTGGAGCAGGCGATCGGCGGCGGAGTCGTCTCGGAGGAGCAGGCCGGGTCGGTGCCCGGCTGCGAGACCGGGGCCGACGCGAACACCGATGTCGAGTGCCGGATGGCGGCCGCGAGCGACTCGCTCGAGCGCTACTGGGCCACGCAGGTCGGCAACTACCGCGGCCCCGCGAACGTCGTGCTCTTCGAAGGGCAGACGGAGTCCGGCTGCGGCGCCGCTTCGGCGGCGACCGGTCCGTTCTACTGCCCGGCCGATGAGAAGATCTACATCGACGTCTCCTTCTTCGACACGCTGAGCGGCGAGTACGGGGCTTCGAACGGCTCGCTGGCGCAGATGTACGTGCTCGCCCACGAGTGGGGCCACCACATCTCCAATCTCATCGGCTCCCTGCAGGGCGTCGGTCGCGAGAGCGGGCCGGCCTCGGGATCGGTGCGTCTCGAACTGCAGGCGGACTGCTTCGCGGGGGCGTGGGTGCAGAACGCGTCGACCGTCACCGACGACAGCGGCGTGCCGTTCCTGAAGCCCATCACGCAGCAGCAGATCGCCGACGCCATGAGCGCCGCGGCCGCGGTGGGCGACGACCACATCATGGAGTCGGCGGGGGTGGGCGTGAATCCCGAGCGCTTCACGCACGGCACCTCCGAGCAGCGGATGCGGTGGTTCCGGACGGGCTACGAGCAGGGCCCGACGGCCTGCGGCACCTTCGACGTTCCGGCCTCGGAGCTGTAGGCGGGGATCGCGCCGATCGGGATCCTTCCCGGCCCTTCGCCGTTCGAGGCGCGCGGGGGCCGTCTCGATTGGCTGGGCGAGCCGAGGGGGCGAACGCCTCAGCGGCGCTTCTTCGCCCTGCGTCTCGCGGCCTTCTCCCGCTCGGCCTTCTCGCGCGCCGCGGCGAGCTGAGCACCGCGGGAGTTCGGCTTGAGGGCCGGCTTCTTCTTGGCTGGGGCCTTCGCCGCATTCGCCGCCTTCGCGGCTTTCGTCGCGTCGGCTCCGGATCCCGCGCCCGGGCCGGTGCTACCCTCCGCGCTCGCCGCCGAGGGCCGCGAGCTGCGCGCCGTGCGGCCGCGCAGGATCCCGGCCAGCTGCTGCAGGTCGGCTGCGTCGCGCTCCACGCGCCAGCTCGCCCAGATCGTGGTCCCGGGGAGCGGCTCGTCGCCCGGGACGACGCGCAGCACGGCGTGCTCGCGCTTGCCGACGAGATGCCGCGCGAGAGGGAGCGGCGCGAGCACACCGCCGATCCCGGTCGCGACGAGTTCGAGTGCCGCGGGGAGTCCCCGCGGCATCCAGCTCGGATCGTCCCACGGCTCGGCGGCCGGCCAGCCGGGGGCGTGGTGGGGGTGGTCGAGGAGCCGCACCAGCGCGAGATCGGCGAGGGGGATCTCCGTGAGCTCTGCGAGCTCGTGGTCGGCGGGGAGCACCAGCGCCAAGGCCTCCTCGTAGAGGCGCAGCGCGTGGTGCGAGCGCTGCTCGTCCGCGGGATCGCTGCCGAGCGGTCGCTCACCGGGCGCCGCGCGCTCGATCAGCATGTCCTGCTCGGCATCGGCCGGCCGGCCGAACGGCCGCGCGAAGGGGACGAGTTCGAGAGGATGCCCCGGTGCGGCCTGCGACCAGCGCGCCGCCCACTTGCTCGGGGCGACGCCGCGGGTGAAGCCGAGCAGGATGGGTGCGTTCACAGCGCTATCTCCGAGTAGATCTCATGCGTATAGGGGAGCCGCGCCGAGGAGAGCGCGATGCGGTAGTCGTCGGGCGCGACCACGTGCCGCAGCGGTGTGCCCTCCTCGCGGTAGTGCGGCAGTGCCAGTCGAGCGTGCCCCTGCGGCGGCAGCCCGCTCGCGGGCACCACGCGCCACCAGGGCACCGAGTGCCCGTAGAGCGCCATGACCCGGCCGACCGCTCGCGGAGCCTCCGAGCCGAGCGCGATGCCGACGTCGCCGTAGGTCATCACCCGGCCCTCCGGGATGCGCGTCACCACGTCGAGCACCTGCTCGGCGAACTCCTCCGACACCATGCCCCCAGCATAGGCGGTGCGGGCGCTTCGGCATCGAGCGCCGCTATCCGAGCGACGACACCCCGAGCAGCATGCCGATCGAGTAGGTCGCGGCCACAGCGATGCCGCCGAAGGTCAGCTGCCGCACGGCACCGGCGAGCCAGCTGCGACGGGTGATGCTCGCCGCGATGCCACCCGCGAACAGCAGGCCGACACCGCCGAAGGCGAGCCCCCACCAGAGGGTGCCGAAGCCGAAGAGGAACGGCAGGATCGGGATGATCGCGCCCACGGCGAAGGAGAGGAAGGAGGAGACCGCCGCAACCCAGGGCGAGGGCTTCTCCTCGGGGCTCAGACCGAGTTCGTGCGCCAGGTGCACGCGCACCGCCTGGTCGCTGTTCGCGTGCACCTGGCCCGCGGCGACGTCCGCGACGTCCTGCTCCATGCCGAGACGCTCGAAGAGGGCAGCCAGCTCGGCCTGCTCGCCGTCGGGGTTGCGGCGGTGCGCCTCCTGCTCGGTGCGCACCTCCTTGTCGAGCTGCTCGTTCGCCGTGCGCACGGAGGTGAACTCGCCCAGAGCCATCGAGATCGCGCCGGCGATGAGGCCCGAGACGCCGGTGATGGCCACGATCCCGGGCGCCGCCCCGGCCGCGGCGATGCCGGCGATGAGGCCCACGTTCGAGACGAGACCGTCCATCGCGCCGAACACGCTCGCGCGCAGCCAGCCCGACGAGACGTCGGCGTGACGGTGATCGTACTCGTGGGGCTTGGAGATGTCGATGTCGTTCATGATCGCTTTCGTGGTGCTCGGGTGCGCGCGGGGCCGCCGCGATCCGCACGAGCAGCCACGCTAGCAAGGTTCCGGCGAGAGGGAGAAGCCCTCATCCCACCTCGCCGATCCGCTGCTCCGAGTTCGCCGCATCGAACTCGGAGCAGCGGCGTCCCGACTCCCCGCGGCTCGGGACCCCGGCTCACGGCACCGCTGCGATCTCCCTGATCGTGCCCGCCCAGCGCGAGCGCAGCCAGCGGTCGTGGGTGGCGATCACGAGTGCTCCGGCGAAGCCGCGCAGGGCTTCCTCGAGCTCCTCGACGAGTGTCAGCGAGAGGTGGTTGGTCGGCTCGTCGAGCAGCAGCACCGGCGGGGGATCCGCGACCAGCGCGGCCAGCGCGAGCCTGCGGCGCTGGCCGACGCTCAGGCTTCCGACCGACCGCTCGACATCGCGGGGAGCGAGCAGGCCCGTGGCGGCGAGCGGCGTCGCCTCGGCGATGTCGGGCCCCACCGCATCGCGGTAGACGGCCGACGCCTCGCGGGCGGGGTCGGCGAAGGAGACCTCCTGTGGGAGGTAGCCCACGCGCGTCTCGTGCTCCACGGTGCCGCGATCCGGCTGCAGTTCACCGGCGAGGATGGCGAGCAACGTCGATTTCCCCGCGCCGTTCGGCCCGGTGAGCATGATCCGTCCGCGGGGCATCACCTCGAGGGAGGTCTCCTGAAGCCGCTCGGCGAGGGCCACCCCGTGCGCGTGCAGCAGGGGCGTCTCGGAAGCGGTGTCGGCCACGGCCCCCTCGCCGGGCCCGGACCCATGGCCGGGGCCGGAACCATCGCCGGTCGCGACGGCGGGCGAGGTACCGACTTCCGGCACGGCCCCGAAACCGCCGAAGCGCAGCGGTTCGGGCGGGCGCCGCACGCGTTCGCGCTCGAGCGCCTCGAGCCGCACCCGGGCGTTGCGCGCCCGACGGGCGGTGACCCGGGCGTCCTTGTCGGCGTAGAACTTGCGGGTGATCTTGGCCTCCGACTTCGACTCGTGCTTTCGGTTCACCTCGCGCGACCCGACCTCGATCTCGTGGATGAGGCCCGCGCGCTCCTCCTGCTCGGCCGCGTAGCGCTCCCGCCAGCGGGCGAGTTCGGCCTGCCGCGCGGCGCGGGCCGCCGAGTAGCCCATGCCCCAGACGCGCACGCCCAGGCCCGATCCGGTGTCGTCGGTCTCGGGGGCGGAGTAGGGATCCTCGCTGTCGGGGACCGCCGCGCCGCTCGGCCCGATGGCGGCGGGATCCGGGTGCCCGGAAGGAGCGGCGTCGGCGAGCACGCTCGCCGCGACGGGAAGTGCATCGAGGTCGAGGATCCGCGTGCTCACGGCGTCGAGCAGGGCCCGATCGTGACTCGCGACGACCACGATGCCCGGCCACGCCGACAGCACACGTTCGAGGTAGGCCGCCGACGCGTCGTCGAGGTGGTTCGACGGCTCGTCGAGCAGCAGCGTGTGCGGCGCCTCCAGCAGCAGGGCCGCGAGCGACAACCGCAGCCGCTGCCCGCCCGAGAGCGCGCCGATGGCGCGGTGCGGCGGGATCCCGCCGAGCCCGAGGCCGGTCAGCGTCTCACCGCGGCGAGCCTCCGCCGACCAGGCGTCGCTCTGCTCGGCGTCCTCGAGGGCCGCGGCGTAGGCGGCGGCGACTCCGGCGTCGTCGGGGTGGGCTGCGAGCTGCTCGCCGAGGGCCTCGATGCGCGTCAGGGCGGCCACGGCGGCCCGTTGGGCGTCGTCGAGCACGCGGGAGAGCGGGGCGTCCTCGGGATACGGCAGCTCCTGCGCGAGCAGCCCGACGCTGCCGGGCAGCGACACGGCGCCGGTATCGGGGCGCTGCGCACCCGCGAGGATGCGCAGCAGCGTCGACTTGCCGGTGCCGTTCTCGCCGACGAGACCGATGCGATCGCCCGGCGAAGCCGAGAACGAGATGTCGCTGAGCACGCGGCGGTCCTGGTACGCGTGCGAGAGACCCTCGACCGCGAGGTGGGTCAGGCTGGTGGATCCGGTATCGCGGGCCGCGGCGCGAGCGGCCGCGGCGAGGTCGGGCGCGGTGGAGATGCGTGCGGGGTGTGGTGCGGGCATGTGAGCCGCCTCTCGGGTTCGGATGGTTCCACCGGGCCCGAGGGCTGCGGGTCGGAGCGGGCGTGCGGCGGAGGCGGGAGGCGCGCGCGTCGCTCGACGCCGGGTCGCATCGTCGGCACTGCGGCCTGCGATCGCGCGGGTGCGAGAGGCGATCGAGCAGGCCGTGCCCGGTGTGACGTGCAGCTTCCCCGGGACCGTCATCGGCACTCGGGTCGAGGCCGGCGGAACCGAAACAGGGGTCGGAGCTGCGTCAGATCTTCACGCCCACGAGTGTACGCCACGGGGTGCGGGGGAGCGCAAGGGGCATTTTCCGGCCGCCGGGCCCCGGCTCCCGATCCCGGCCTCGGTTCCGGCCCCGATCCACGGTCCCGATCCCCGGTCCCGTCCGCCGTGCCTCGGATCCACGACCGGCGGGCGCGCGGGGGCCGGAGAAGAGTACTCTGGGCACATGGCTGAGGCGACAGGAAAGCTGGTGCGCACGGAGCGCGGGGTCGATCTGGTCCTCGTGCGCTCGCTCGCGCTGCCCGTGGACGAGGCGTGGGCGTACCTCACCGAGTCCGAGCTCACGGAGCAGTGGTTCGGGCCGTGGGAGGGGGACGGCCGCGCCGGCGGCGCGGTGCGCGTGCGGATGCGCTTCGAGGATCACGAGCCGGCGATCAGCATCCGCATCATCGCCTGCGAGGCGCTCGAGCGGCTCGTGCTCAAGGCCGACGACGAGGTCGGCGGCTGGCACATGGAGCTGCGGCTCGAGGAGGACGGCGACGACGCCCTGCTCACGCTCGTGCACCATCTCGATGACGACGGCGTGGACGGCGTCGGCGAGATCGGGCCGGGCTGGGAGTACTACCTCGATCTGCTCATCGCCGCGACCGAGGGCACCGAGCGTCCGGGCTTCGACCAGTACTACCCGTCGCTGCGCGAGGCCTATCTGTCGCAGCGCCCGTGACGATCGACCGGGTGCGGGCGGCCTACACCGCGCGGGCCGCCGAGTACATCGACGTGGTCGGCGGAATCGAGCACGCGGCGCAGCGGGATCGCGATCTGATCCTCTCCTGGGCGCGCGGGATCGAGGGACGCGTCCTCGACGTCGGATGCGGGCCGGGGCAGTGGACGAACCATCTCCGGGGTGCGGGCATCGACGTCGAGGGGATCGACCCGACCGAGGCCTTCGTCGAGAGAGCGACGGTGCGATACCCCGATGCGCGCTATCGAGTGGCACGCGCGGAGGAGCTGGGGGTCGGGGACGGCGCCCTCGGCGGGATCCTCGCGTGGTTCTCGCTCATCCATACGGCACCCGACGCGATCGCTGCCCCGCTCGCGGAGTTCGCCCGCTGCCTCGGGCCCGGAGGCGGCCTGCTGCTCGGCTTCTTCGACGGACCGGCGGGCGAGCCGTTCGATCACGCGGTGACGACCGCCTACTTCTGGTCGGCCGAGGCGCTTACCGGGCCTCTGGAACGGGCGGGGTTCATCGTGACCGAGGCGCGCACTAGGGTGGATCCCGGCGCCCGTCCTCAGGGAACGATCATCGCGCGGAGGCGGTAGCGCCCGGCCGTGGTGCGGGTGCTACTTCTTCCTGGCTCCGAGCAGCACTGCAAGCCCCAGTACGCCGAACAGCGGGCGGTAGCAGGTGCGGTCGAGTTCGCGGAAGCGCTTGCCGGCCGGCGGGAGTCCCAGCACGGCGAGTGCGGCGTCGCCCCCTGCTGCCGCTCGAGCGAGCAGCCCCAGCCCGATGAGGCGCCTGAGCCCGACCGCCGCGCGCCCTTCGCCGAGCCCGCCCGCGACCACCGCTCCTCCGGTGAGCGCGGCTCCGGCGACCACCCAGGTGGCCGCGGGGCTCGGCGCCGCCTTCGCGCTTCCCGCCACGGCCTCGCTCAGCCGCCTCGCGTTCTTCTCCGGCCACGGCGATCCCGAAGCCCAGATGGCGTGCAGCGCTCCGGCCGCCGTGAGTCCGGCCCAGCCGATCAGTCTCGCGATGCGTGTTCCCCCGCTCATGCCCTCACCCTAGCCGAGGGGCGCGGGGACCGCGAGAGCGGATCAGAGCAGCTCGGCGACCTTCCGCGCGGTCTCCTGCGCCGATCCGGGATTCTGCCCGGTGACGAGCCTGCCGTCGACCACGGCGTGGGACACGAACGGGAGCTTCGCCTTCTCGTAGAGGGCGCCCCGCTGCTTCGCCTCGGCCTCCGCGTTGTACGGCACGAGCCCGGCGACCCCCGCGAGCTGCTCCTCCCGCCAGGAGAACCCGGTCATCCTGCGGTTCGCGATGAGGAAGGAGCCGTCCGACAACCGGGTGTCGAGCAGGCCGCAATAGCCGTGGCAGACCGAGGAGACGATGCCGCCCCGTTCGAAGATCTCGCGTGCGATCCGCTGCAGACCCTCGCTGTCCGGGAAGTCGTACATGACCGCGTGGCCGCCGGTGAAGGAGACGGCGTCGAAGTCGGCGGAGTCGATCTGGTCCGGGCTCGGCGTGCGCTCGAGCAGCGCCATTCTCGCGGGATCGGATCGCCAGGCCTTCGCGGTCCGGTCGAAGTTGGGGAACTTCAGCGAGCGCGGCTCGAGCGGAACGCGGCCGCCGCTCGGACTGACGATGGTCTGCTCGAAGCCCCGCTGCTCGAACACGTGCCAGGCGTGGGTGAGTTCGGAGAGCCAGAGCCCGGTGGGGTGAGCGGCGTCGTCGTAGTGGCCGACGTTGGTGACGATGTGGAGGATACGGGTGGTCATGCGGGTTCTCCCTGGTTCAGCCGGTGCGCGGTGCGGCGCGGTCTGGTGCGGGTGCGCGGTGGGATGCGGGGTGCGTCGGGTGCGGGGTGCGTCAGATGCGCGGCGGCGCGGTGACGGTGGCTCCGAACGCGGCGCGCAGCGCCGAGAACGACTCGCGCACCCGGGAGGCGACCGCGTCCGGGGCAACGGCGGCGAGCTTGCCGTCGAGGTGGAGGAACGCCAGTCCGTGCGTGAGGGCCCAGAGCGCGGTGGCGAGCGAGTCGTGATCCGCTCCGGGGAAGATCCCACGGAGCGAGTCGGCCAGCAGAGCGTGCAGTTCGCCCGACGCGAGCACGCGCTCGTCGTTCCGGTCGTCGCACTCCTGCCCGAACATCAGCTTGAACAGCGCCGGGCGCCGGAGTGCGAAGGCGACGTAGGCGACGGCGAACTCGACGAGCTGCTCCTCCGAGGCGGCCGGGGCGCCGTCGAGCGAGAGTTCGCTCTTGAGGTCGCGGAACCCCCGCACGGCGAGCGCCGACTCCAGTGCCTCGCGGTCGGCGAAGTGCCGGTAGGGGGCGGTCTGCGAGACTTCGGCCCGGCGGGCGACGGCCCGGAGCGAGAAGGACTCGCCGGCCTCGAGCATCTCCGTCGCCGCGTCGAGCAGGGCGGATCTGAGGTCGCCGTGATGGTACGCCTCACGCGCAGATGTTGACACTGAACACTTCCTTCGTTATCGTTCCAATGTAAGCAGTGTAAACATAATTCATCCGATGGAGCAAGCCATGCCGTCATCCCTGTACGAACCGCTCGTCATCCGCCGCGGCGTCGAGATTCCGAATCGCATCGCGAAGGCCGCCATGGAGGAGAACATGGCGAACGGGCAGCAGCTGCCCGACGGGCGTCTCTTCGAGCTCTACCGCCGCTGGAGCCGCGGGGGAGCTGGGCTCCTCATCACCGGGAACGTGATGGTGCACGCCGAGGCGATGACCGGCCCCGCCGGGGTGGTGCTCGACGAGCGCTCGCCGCTCGAGCCCTTCCGCGAGTGGGCGCGCGCGGCCCGGAGCGGGGGTGCGCGGGTGTGGATGCAGATCAACCACCCCGGTCGGCAGGTCAAGGCGGCGATGCCGGGTGTCGCGTGGGGCCCCTCCGCGATCGGGGTGCAGGCGGGGAGGGCGAGCCGGGTGCTCGCCGAGCCCACCGAGATGACGGCGGGTCAGATCGCCGAGACGGTCGAGCGCTTCGCGGTGACCGCCCGCCGGGCGGAGGAGGCCGGGTTCGACGGGGTGGAGATCCACGCGGCCCACGGCTACCTGCTCTCCCAGTTCCTCTCGCCGCTCGCGAACCGTCGCGCCGACCGCTGGGGCGGATCGCTCGAGAACCGGGCCCGCCTGCTGCTCGACGTCGTGCGCGCGGTCAGGGTCGCCGTGGAGCCCGGTTTCGCCGTCGCGGTCAAACTCAACTCCGCCGACTTCCAGCGGGGCGGCTTCGACGCCGACGACGCGCGCCGGGTGATCGAGATGCTCGCCCCGCTCGGCGTCGACCTCGTGGAGCTCTCGGGCGGCAGCTACGAGAGCCCCGCGATGTCGGGTCGCTCGGCCGACTCGCGCACCGTCGCGCGCGAGGCGTACTTCCTCGAGCTCGCGAGCGCGCTCGCGCAGACGAGCGCCGTGCCGCTCATGCTGACCGGCGGGATCGCGCGGCGTCCCGTGGCCGAGCAGGTGCTGGCGAGCGGCGTCGCGCTCGTGGGCATGGGCACCGCGCTCGCCGTCGATCCGGAACTGCCGAACCGGTGGCGCACGAGCGACGAGGCGAAGGTCGTGCTGGCCCCGGTGAACATCGAGGACAAGGCGATCGCGTCGGCTGCGGGCATGGCGCGGGTGCGGCACCAGCTGCGCAGGCTCGGTCGCGGCGCGCGCACCCGGCCGGGCGTGAACCCGAAGCTGGCGTTCGTGAGCGACCAGCTGCGCGAGCGGGTGGCGCTGCGCCGCCACCGCTCCTGGCTCGCGAGCCGCGCCGCGTCCTGAGCCGGGGCGGCGGCGCCTGCGTCGAACGAGGCGCCAGGGTCCCGAGACACCCCGTGGCGAGAGCCGGATCGCGGAGTAGACTCGAGCCGTGTCGAAGGAGACCGAGGAGTTCCTGGCGAAGGTCGCGCCCGCGAAGCGGAGGCGTGACGCGCTCACGGGGAACTGCTGGCCCGGCTCGGCCCCACCGGAAGGGCGTCGGGCGCCTCGACCTGACCGGGCCGGAGCAGAACGATCTCGCCGTGCTGGAGCAGATCGTGACCGACTCGTTCCGCGCGCTCAGCTCCGGCACGTCCACCCGGCGCGCGCGGGAGGCGTCCTCGGATGACTCCTCCGAGTGACGTTCTCGACGCCGGGCCGTTCTTCCACGGCACCGTCGCGGTGCTCCGCGCGGGAGAGCTCCTCACGGCCGGCCACCGGTCGAACTACCGCCCGGAGATCGTGATGAACCACGTCTACTTCACGGCGCTCCCCGACGGCGCCGGCCTCGCCGCCGAGATCGCGGCGGAGCTCGCCTCGGGCGGCGCCGACCCGCACGTGTACCTCGTACAGCCGACGGGGCCGTTCGAGGACGACCCGAACGTGACCGACAAGAAGTTCCCCGGCAATCCCACCCGCTCGTACCGCAGCGGTTCCCCGCTCCGCGTCGTGCGCGAGATCGACGACTGGGTGCGGCTGACGCCCGACGCGCTGCGGCTCTGGCGGGAGCGCCTCGCCGCGATTCGCGCGGATGAGCGGGCCGAGATCATCAACTGACGCCCGCGTCACCCCCCCGCCGGTGACGGCTCGGCGTCACGGCGGCCTCCTCGCGGGGCTGCTCGCAGAGGATCCGGGCCGCAGCCTCCGGATCGTCGGCGGCGCGCCCGGGCCAATACACTGAACTCCCGTCCGCTCTTCGCGGACTGACGAACCCGTGAAGACCGCGATCGATGCCCGGCGCAGCGATCGCCCCACCCCTGGACCGGCTTGCCAATGCTCCTCTCCCGCTCTCGCGTCCTGCCGCTGCCTGCACCCGGATGGGAGCGGTGCGACGAGGGCGAATCCCTGGTGTTCTCCGCCGCGAGGTCCCGGTTGGCGACGTTCGCGGCGGCCACCGCGGTGATCACCCTCTGCGCGGGAGCGCTGGTCAGCGCTCTGGCGATCCTGCTCGCGCCCGAGTCCGGAAGCGCGGCGCGTATCCTGATCGTCGCGGCCGCGCTGTGCCTGTGCCTCCCGCTGCTCCTCCTGGTGAAGGCGCCGTTCCGGGCCCGGACGAGACTGGTGAGGCTCGCCTACGACGACGAGGCCCTGACGCTCGCCATCGGCGCGGATGCCCACCGGGTGCCGTTTGGCGAGATGAACAGCCTCGTCTGGTGCACCGGCACCGAGTACGCTCGGATCGTCCTCGACTGGCGGGGAGGACGATGCTCGCTCCTCGCCGGGATCGCCCGGCCGCTCTCGGGCCATCGCGCCGACCTCCCCGAGCTGTCGAGCGACCTCCGGCGCGTCCTCGAACGCGCCGGACTCACCGCATCGGCGCGGACTCCGGGTTACACCAGGTATCGGCGCTGAGCCCTCACCGCCTGCGGCACGACGCCCCCTGCGTTCTACGCGGCGTCGCCCCGCACCGGTCCCTCCGTGTTCGGCTTCCAGCCCAGCGCCGGGGCCACGTGCTCGGCGAAGGCCTGCAGCACGTGCAGGTTGTACTCCGGGCCCAGCTGGTTCGGGATCGTGAGCATGAGGGTGTCTGCGGCCATGACCGCCTCGTCGGCCCGGAGCTGCTCGATGAGCCGATCGGGGGAGTCGGCGTAGGTCTTGCCGAAGGTCGAGCGGAACCCGTCGATGATCCCGATCTGATCCTGCCCGTCGCGCCCGCGCAGCCCGAAGTACGCCTCGTCCTCGGCGCTCACGATCGGGAACACGCTGCGGCTCACCGAGACGCGCGGCGACCCGGTGTGCCCGGCCTCCCGGTACGCCGCTCGGAAGCGCTCGATCTGCTCGCGCTGGAGCACGTGGAAGGGCTCGCCCGTCGCCTCGGTGAGGAGCGTGGAGCTCATGAGGTTGAGCCCCCGGCGGCCGGTGTCCTCGGCGGTGGCGCGGGATCCCGCACCCCACCAGATGCGGTCGCGCAGGCCCGGCGAGCGGGGTTCGATCGCGAGCCGGCCGGGAGGCGCCATCTGCGGGTCGCTGTCGACGACCGCGCCGCCCTCGATCGCGTGCAGGAAGAGCTCGAACTTGTCCCGCGCGAGGTCTGCGCCGCGCGCATCCTCGGCTCCGGTGTACCCGAAGGCCTCGTAGCCGCGCAGCGCCGTCTCGGGGGATCCCCGGCTCACGCCGAGGGCGATGCGCCCGTCGGCGATGAGATCGAGCGCCGCGGCCTCCTCGGCGAAGTAGAGCGGATTCTCGTACCGCATGTCGATCACGCCGGTGCCCACCTCGATGCGCTTCGTGCGCGCGGCCATCGCGGTGAGCAGCGGGATCGGCGAGGCCGCCTGGCGTGCGAAGTGGTGCACGCGCACGTAGGCGCCGTTGACGCCGATCTCATCGGCTCCCTCGGCGAGCTCGATGGTCTGGTGCAGCATGTCGCCCGCGGTGCGCACGCGCGAGCCGGGAACGGGCCCGTAGTGCCCGAAGGAGAGGAATCCGAACGCTTTCATGCCCGGTGCAACACGCGACACGGGATTGTATTCCTGTGCATATAAATGCGCCGCGCCGCGCGAACGCGGTACCGGGGGACGATCCCCGCGGTACCCAGGGCCGACGCGGCGGGGCGATTCCCGCCCATAGCGTCGGAGCATGGATATTCGACCGAGCGATATGGACCTGGTGGCGCGGGTCGCCCACCTCAGCAAGCACTACGGCGACGGGGCCCACCGGGTGACCGCCCTCGACCACGTCTCGATCGGCATCAAGCGCGGCCAGTTCACCGCCATCATGGGGCCGTCGGGATCGGGCAAGTCGACTCTCATGCACGTGATGGCCGGTCTCGACAGCGCGAGCGAGGGCCGCGTCTGGCTCGGCGACGACGAGATCACCGACCTCGGCGACGCGGCGCTCACGAGACTGCGCCGACGCCGGATCGGCTTCGTCTTCCAGTCCTTCAACCTCGTGCCCACCCTCGACGTGATGGGCAATCTGCGGCTGCCCTTCGAACTCGACGGGCGCCGGCCGTCGCCGCAGGAGCGGGACCGGATCGACGCCCTCGTCGAGGCGCTCGGACTCGCGGGGCGCACGACCCATCGCCCGCACGAGCTCTCGGGCGGGCAGCAGCAGCGCGTCGCGATCGCGCGCGCCCTCGCCACCCGGCCCGACGTCGTCTTCGCCGACGAGCCGACCGGGGCACTCGACTCGCGGACGGGCCGCGAGGTGCTCGGCCTGCTGCGCTCCGCGGTGGTCGAGGGCGGGCAGAGCATCGCCATGGTGACCCACGACCCCGTCGCGGCGAGCCACGCCGACCGGATCCTCTTCCTCGCCGACGGGCGCATCGTCTCGGATCGCGGCGCGATGCGGCCGGAGCAGATCTCGGAGACCATGCTGAACCTCGAGGCGCAGGGGGCCGCGGCGTGAGATCCGGGATCCGCGAGCACGCCGCCACCGTCGTCGTCTCCGCGCTCAGCACCCTGTTCGCGGTCACGCTGATCCTGTTCACCGGGATCCTCGCAGCCGCGCTCGATCCCGAGCTCGTCGAAGGATCCGGCACCTTCCGCATGATGCTGCTCGTCGTGTCGTTCGTGTTCATCGTGATCGCGCTCTACGTGGGCGCGATCGTCACGGCCAACACCTTCGCCACCATCATCGCGGGACGCACCCGCACCATCGCGCTGCTGCGGCTGGTCGGGGCCACCTCTGCGCGCGTGCGGGCCAGGGTCGCGGGGGAGGGCCTCGTCATGGGCGCGCTCGGAGCCGCGCTCGGCTTCGCGCTCGCGGAGGGACTCTGCGCGTTCGCGGTCGTCCGGGGGCCGGGGCTGGGCTGGTTGCCGGCGGGACGGGACTATCCGCTGTTCGACCCGCTCGCGCTCGTCGCGGCCGCCGTGGTCGCGGCGACCACCTGGGCCGCCGCCTGGGCGGGATCGAGGCGCGTGGGCCGGGTGTCGCCCGTCGCGGCGACCGGCGCCGCCGTCGAGCTGCGGCCGGAGGAGGCCCGTGGCCGCACGGCGCGGACCGTGTGGGCGGTGATCCTGGTCGTCGTCGGCGCCGCGCTGCTCGGACTGGGTCTGCTGCTCAGCCTCGTGTCCCCGCTCGCGCTGCTCGTCTCGTTCTTCGGCGGACTCTGCTCGTTCACCGGCATCGCCCTGGGCGCGCACCTCGTGATGCCGCCGCTGCTCCGCCTCGCCGGGCGCCTCTTCGCCGGCACGCCCACCGGCCGGCTCGCCGCCGCGAACGCCGTGCGCTTCCCCGAGCGCAGCTCGCGCTCCACGATCGGGCTCGTGATCGGCGTGACGCTGGTCACCATGTTCGCGGTCGCCCTCGACAGCTACCGCACCATGACCCTCCTCGCGTTCGAGAACGATCCGATGCTCGCGGCGGCGCTCGACCAGACGCTCGCGGTGACCACTGCGGTGTTCACCGGCCTCGTCGGCTTCTCGGCGGTCATCGCCGCCGTCGGCATGGTGAACACGCTGTCGCTCAGCGTGCTGCAGCGCACCCGCGAGCTCGGCCTGCTGCGCGCGCTCGGCTTCACCGGGGGCCAGGTGCGGCGCATGGTGCTCGCCGAGAGCGCGCAGACGACACTCGCCGCGCTCGGCTTCGGGCTGCTGCTCGGCGTCTTCTACGGCTGGGCCGCGGCCCAGTCCCTGCTCGGTTCGCAGCTCGGGATCGCCGCGCCGACCGTGCCCTGGCCCGTGCTGGTCGGCATCTGCGTGTTCGGCGTGCTGCTCGCGCTCGTCGCCGCCGCCGCCCCGGCCCGTCGGGCGATCCGGGTGTCACCGGTGGTGGCGCTCGCGGTCGACTGATCCGCGAAGCGGGAGTCGTCTTCTGCCGGCCCCCGAGGTCATTCTGCGCGCAGTCGCAGAATCCATGGCGGGAGGATCCTGCGACTGCGCGCACGGCGACGGGTGCGGTCGCATGATGCGCCGGAGATGGCTGCGGCCCGACGAGGGCTAGGCTGGAGCCCATGAGTGTAGTGATTGATCCCTCCTTCGATCCCGTTCCCTCGCTCGCGCACTCCACGCGGGTCAGCGTCTCGGCGGCGCCCCCCGAGGATCCCGCCGCGACGTCCGTCTTCGTCGCCTCGGAGGGCGAGCTGCCCGGCGACCTCGCCGGAATCGGTCGCGAGGCGCTCGCCGCCGCCGGCTTCACCGGCGCGGCGAACCAGACCCTGCTGCTGCCTGGCTCCCCGCTGCGCGTGCTGGTCGGCACGGGCAAGTCCGGGATCGAGACCGACGCGCAGCTGCGCGACGCGGTCGCCGCGTTCACCCGGGCGGCCCGCGAGGCCGACCGGCTGGCCGTCGACCTCACCGGGATCCTCGGATCGGGCGACTGGGACGCCGACGTCGCCGTGCAGGCCGCGATCGAGGGGGCCGTGCTGGCCCGCTACCGCTATGACGCGCTGAAGAGCGACCCCGGCACCGTCGCGCTCGACGAGCTCATGCTGCAGATCGGCGACGAGCACGTCGAGGCGGCCGAGTACGGCGTCGAGCGCGGCCTGGTGCTCGCTCGCACCGCCGCGATCGCCCGCGACCTGGCGAACACCCCGCCCCGCCACCTCAGCGCCGTGAAGTTCGCAGAGGTGGTCGAGCGCCTGGCCCCTGAGTTCGGGCTCGAGGTCGAGGTCTTCGACCGCGAGGCGCTGATGGAACTCGGCACCGGCGGACTGCTCGGCGTCAACGCGGGCAGCATCGAGGAACCCCGCATGATCAAGGTCTCGTACCGCCCGGTCGACGCCGACGGCTTCCTCGCGCTCATCGGCAAGGGCATCATGTACGACTCGGGCGGCATCAGCCTGAAGCCGTCGAACGCCATGCACGCCGCCATGAAGTTCGACATGATGGGCGCGGCCGCGGTGTTCGCGTCGATGACCGCGCTCCGCGAGCTCGGCGCCACGACCGCCGTGACCGGCTGGCTCATGTGCACCGACAACATGCCCTCGGGCAGCGCCACCAAGCTGGGCGACGTGCTCACGATCCGCGGCGGCAAGACCGTCGAGGTGAAGAACACGGACGCCGAGGGCCGCCTGGTCATGGCCGACGGCCTCGTGCTCGCCACCGAGGAGGAGCGCCGCCCCAACGCGATCGTCGACATCGCCACGCTCACCGGCGCCGCGATGATGGCGCTCGGCACCCGCACCGCGGCGATGCTCGCCAACAACGACGCCGTCGCCGAGCAGCTGCAGGCCGCGGCCGACGCGACCGACGAGAACATCTGGCGCTTCCCGCTCGACCACCGCTACCGCGACCAGCTCAAGTCGGGCACGGCAGACCTGTCCAACATCGGCGGTCAGTACGCCGGCGTGATCCTCGCCGCGCTGTTCCTCAACGAGTTCGTCGACGGCCTGCCCTGGGGCCACCTCGACATCGCCGGCACCATGCAGGCCGAGAGCGACGACCTGTGGCGCTCGACGGGGTCCACCGGCTTCGGCGCGCGCCTGCTCGCCGAGTTCGCGGCGGCCTTCGAGAAGCCGGACACCGACGAGACCGATACCGAGTCGGGCGAGACGGACGAGGTCTAGGCGCCGTGGGGGCTGAGCAGCAGAACCTGCAGCGGGGTCTCCGCCGGCACCTGCTGGCCGATCGGGACACCTACGTCGAGGAGTTCTCCGCGTTCGTCGCGTCGTCTCCGAGCTCCTACCACGCTGCGGCGGCGCTCGCCGCCGCGCTCGGGGACGCCGGTTTCGAGGCGCACGACGAGGCCGAGGCGTGGGAGGCGGTGCGCGGGGGCTCCCGCGGCTTCGTGGTGCGCGACGGCGCGGTGATCGCGTGGCGGGCCGGCGTGGACGTCGTGGCGACGAGCCCGGTGCGCGTGCTGGGCGCCCACACCGATTCGCCCGGCTTCGTGCTCAAGCCCCGGCCCGACTTCACCGCGGACGGATGGGCGCAGGCCGGCGTCGAGGTGTACGGCGGCCCGCTCATCAACTCGTGGCTCGACCGCGACCTCGGCTTCGCCGGTCGCGTGGTGACCCGTGACGGCGCGGAGCACCTGGTGCGCACGCCCGCGGTCGCCCGCATCCCGCAGCTCGCCATCCACCTCGACCGCGAGGCGAACACCGGCCTCGCGCTCGACCGGCAGCGCCACGTGCAGCCGGTGCTGGCGGCGGGCGCCGAGCGCGTCTCCGTGCTCGAGCTGCTCGCGCAGGGAGCGGACCCGGCGGCTGCGGAGGATCCCGCTGCCGCCGATCCCGCGCTCGCGAACGATGCACGCCGGATCGGCCCCGATGACATCGCGGGCGCGGATGTGCGCCTGTACGACACCCAGTACCCGCAGCGGATCGGTGCACGCGGCGATCTGCTCGCCTCGCCGCGCCTCGACAACCTCAGCTCGACCTTCGCCGGGCTCGTCGCGCTGATCGAGACCGAGCCGGCCCCCGGCACCATCGCGATGCTCGCCGCCTTCGATCACGAGGAGCTGGGATCGGACACGCGCTCCGGGGCCAGCGGCCCCTTCCTCGCCGACGTGCTCGATCGCATCCGCGCCGGACTCGGAGCCTCGGCGGAGGATGCCGCGCGCGCGAACGCGCGATCCTGGTGCCTCTCCGCCGACGCCGGCCACTCCGTGCACCCCAACTACCCGGAGAAGCACGATCCCCGGGTGCGCCCGCTGGCGGGCAACGGGCCGATGCTCAAGGTCAACGCGAACCAGCGCTACGCGAGCGACGCGCACGGCGCCGCGCTGTGGAGCGGCATCTGCGAGGCGGCGGGGGTGTCGACGCAGGAGTTCGTGTCGAACAACACGGTGCCGTGCGGATCCACGATCGGACCGCTCACCGCGACGCGGCTCGGGATCCGCACCGTCGACGTGGGCGTGCCGCTGCTGTCGATGCACTCGGCGCGCGAGCTGGCGCACGTCGACGACCTCCACGGGCTCGCCCGTGCGACCGGGGCGTTCTTCGCCTGATGAGCCTCCGGGGGCGACGTTCGCGTCATCCTCGGAGGGGCTCTGTCCGAATGGCACTGCCGTTCGCTAGGATCGTGCTATGAGTGAGATGCAGCAGGCGGGGAACGGCAGCGTGGCCCTGACGCGCGAGACGCTGACACCGAGCGTGCAGCGCATCGGCGGCCGCGACATCGAGATCACATTCCTGGGCAATAACGCGTACGGCCAGCCGACGTGGATCATGTGGAATGCCGACGAGCCGTTCCTCATCGGCATGCTCTGCCAGGGCAAGATGGGGTACCACTTCGAGCAGCGCACCAGCTCGGGCACCATGCTGCACGAGAACATCTCGCTGAGCCGCGTGCAGCGCGCGCTCGGCGGCTGACGCGACGCGCTGCTCCCGCGCCCGCCGGTCGAGCGAGCGGAGCGAGCCGAAACCCGCCCCGCTCCCGTGGATCAGTCGTGCCCGCAGTGGCACTCCCCGCCGGCGCAGCAGGATCCTTTGGCGGGGGAGCGCGGCGCATCGAGCGACGGGTTGCGATCGAAGAAGCCGAAGGGCTTCAGCGTGAACGCGACCTTGTCGACCGGCATGATCGGCCAGTCCTCCGTGCGGGTGATGTGGTGGATGCCGAAGACGTACCAGAGCACCACATCGGTGTCGACGAGGTTCTCGTCGTCGGCGATCCATGAGCTCATGCCGTTGCCCAGGTCGTTCTTCGACTGCGTCGGATAGTCGCCCGCCGGCCACATCTCGCTGTCGTGGTGCCGGGTGACCCAGACCGTGCTGCCGATGACGGGGTTGCGGCGCAGGATCGGCGAGGACTCGTCGAACATGGCCGGGAACGACCCCGTGGGCACGAGCTTGTACGCGGTGGGGGCACCCCACGCATTGAGGCGGCCGGGATTCTGCACCTTCCAGGCTCGCTGCCGCTCCCAGCTGTAGATGCGCCCCGCCTCCTGTTCCGAGGCGATCACGGTGCCCTGCGTGTGGAGGTCGAGGCCCAGCGGGTTCGCCTCGCTGATCGGCGCAGCCATCGAATCGGACTCGACCACGGTGTTGTCGTCGCCATCGATGTCGAGGTCGAGGCGGGCGACCAGGAAGTGCTGGTGGTACGGCGCGTAGGTGCGGCGGTCGACCACCGTGCCCGTCGGGAAGGTCGCCCCGTCCTCCTGCATCGGCGTCGAGACCATGATCCCCGTGGCGCGGATCTCGCACTCGATGTTGCCGTCGGGATAGAAGCGCCAGTAGACCAGGTACTCGTAGTTGGCCACGGTCGCGTGCACGGAGATCACGAAGCGGCGCATGCGGCGCACCTCGGCGCCGGCGTCGGGATCCACGTGCTTCCACAGCACCGCGTCGTCCTCCTCGTGCAGGCAGATCGCGTTCTTCGTGACACGGGGGCGTCCCGCGGTGTCGGGGAGCACCCCGTCGAGGTAGGTGATCTCGCCCAGGCAGTCGCAGCCCAGCTCCAGCGAGGTGCACATGTACCCGAAGCCCCACTCGCCGATGTCGAAGGCGGTGCGGCGGTAGTGGTCGAAGCCGGAGTCGCGGTAGGGCACGATCATCTCGGCGAGCGACATGCGGTAGGCGATGTCGCGGTACTCGTCGCCGTCCTTGAAGCGCACCTGGTAGAGCACCGGGCCCTCGCGGTAGTTGAAGCCCAGGCGGAACTCCCAGTCCTGCCACCGCAGTCGCGATCCCTCGATCTCGAAGGAGACCCCGTCGGACTGCACGATGTCGAGCGGCTTGAGGTCCCGCCGCTCCTCGATTCCGCGCAGCTCCGGCGTGTACTCCGCATCGACCTCGGGGAAGCCGCGGTCGTGCCCCTCGTCGATCTGCAGCACCTCCATGGTGTTCACGTCGACGATCACCTTGAGGCCGCTCACGGGGTGGGCGTAAGGATTGCCCCCGGTCGTCGCGCGCCTCCAGACGTCCACCCAGCCGAGCCGGCGATCCCGCCACTGCTCGGGCATCACCTCGTGGCCGTAGGTCCAGAGATCGAAGAGCACGAGTTCGGGATCGACGCCGCGGCGCTCGAGCGCCTGCCGCACCGCGGGGTCCTGCCGCAGCGTCACATCGCAGTCGTGGTACTCGTCGACCGTGAAGTTGGGGGTGACGCCCGGGACGTGCTCCCAGCTCTCCAGCGAGCCCTCGGTCAGGTTCACGATGGCCTCGTAGACGTCGTTGCTCTGCTTGTTCCAGAGCACCGCGAGCGAGCGGCGCACGATCGGGTCGCCCTCCCGCCACGCCTTGACCGCGATCTTCGGGGGCTCGCGCAGGATGATCGAGGCGTAGCGCCAGCCGGCGTCGACGCCCTTCTCCGCGGCCAGCAGGGCCGAGGTCGCCGAGAGTTCGTCTGCCGTCAGTGAATCGAGCGGGTGGGATCCCATGGTTCCTCCAGTCGCCGGGCCGCGCCGTTGCAGACCGCTGGCTCCCACTGTGCCACGGTTCCGGCCGATTCGGGAGCTCGGACCCGCAGGCGGCCGCGCCGCCGGCGGGCGCTCATGGGGCTGCGACACGCCAGGGATCCCGCTTTCGCGGGCTCGATTTGCGCTCGACGTGAGATCCGTCATAGGATTTCATCTCGGTAGCAAGCGAGAAATTGCTTCGGCCCCATCGTTTAGCGGCCTAGGACACCGCCCTTTCACGGCGGCAGCACGGGTTCGAATCCCGTTGGGGTCACTAAACACCGAATACAATTGAATACACCATGGCCCTGTGGCGCAGTTGGTTAGCGCGCCGCCCTGTCACGGCGGAGGTCGCGGGTTCAAGTCCCGTCAGGGTCGCCAGATGAAGAGCCCTTCTACGGAAGGGTTTCTTCGTCTCTGGCGGTCGCCATGAGGTGAGTGCCTGGCTCTGTAGCTCAGTTGGTAGAGCGTTCGACTGAAAATCGAAAGGTCACCGGATCGATGCCGGTCGGAGCCACGTAGCGGCTGTTACACCGCTACTGAACCCTCGCAAGGCTTCTACTTGCGGGGGTTCGCTTGTTTTCCCTGGTCAGGCGGTAGTTTTGTGCCGCTCTCGCGCCGTCCAGTTCCACCCCACGGTCACCCTGTGCGCAGTCGCAGGATCGCTGGCGGCGCTCATAGGCGGGGCATATCGGGGCGCTGTGCCATATTTGTGCCATATTCGCTGTCGTGGGTGAGTGTATCGAACACGGCGGCGGTTCGTCTGGCGACGCCCTCGCGGGCGCGTGAGTAGCGTTCGGTGACTTGCAGGCTCGAATGCCCGAGCACCGCCTGCACATCAGGAGCCGACGCGCCTGCATCGAACAAGATGGTGGCGAAGGTGTGGCGAAGATCATGCACGCGCAGATCGGGGCGCTTGACGGCGGTGCGGATCACAGCCCAGTCCACCGCGCGGCGGAAATTCGCCGCAACGAGTCTGCCGCCGTGCGGCCCCGAGAACAGCAGATCGTCGGGCTCCTTGTCTTTCATCGCTTCCTGCACGTGCGGGAGCAGCGCCTTGACGATGGGTACCTGTCGTTCCTTATGGCTCTTCGGGGTCTGCTCGATTAGTTCCCCGTTCAGGCCGGGCGAGAAACTGCGGCTCACGCGCAAGACGCCCTGTTGCAGATCAACGTCGCGCACGCGGATCGCGGTTGCCTCACCTGCCCGCATCCCCGTGAACACAAGCGCAGCGGCGTAGCGGCGGTAGACCCCCGCAGGGATGAGTTCGAGCATCTTGGTGACCTGCGGCATGGTGAGCGCCCGCGAGGTCGGAGCGGCCCCGGCTTCTTGAGTGGGGCGTTTGATTTCCCGCGCCGGGTTGTAGTCGATGATGCGTGCGCGTCGTGCGGCGTCGAGTAGGCGGCTGATGAGCGCGAGGGAATCCACCTTGGTCGAGGGCGAGCAATCCCACTCGACCATCGCCGATTCGATCAGCGGGGAGGTGATAGCTTCGAGTTTCATGTGCCCGAGTGTCGGCTGCACGCGCCTGCGCCACGCCACCCCATAGGCCCGTGCCGTGCCAGGGCGCACCGATGCCTCGATCGCCGACCAATGCCGCTCGTGCCACTGGGTCAGCGTCATTGCGCCATTCGGGTTCTTCCCTGCGACGGCCTTTGCAAGCTCTTTCTTCGCTTCGCCCAGCGTGCGGAATGTGCGGGCGCGCTCGGCCCAGTTTCCGTAGAGGTCGGGTACGAGCACGCGAATCTGATACCGCTGCCGATCTTCACGCCACCGGATGCCCTCGGGGAGCGGCCTCCCAGTGTGCGGATCGAGCCGCAGCGGAGAATCTTTCGACGGTCGGCCAGCCATCAGCGTCTCGTTCCGCCGACTTCGAGGAACTCCTCGATGGTGTCTGCGCGCCAGAGCTTGTGCTTGCCGACCTCGGCATCAGGCTCAGGGATCAGCCCGTCACGGCGCAGCTTGTCGAACGTCGGTAGCGGCACCCGGCATCGGGCGGCGGCCTCGGCGCGCGTGAGGTAGTCCGTCTGCGTCGTCGCTTCGGTCATGCCCTTTCCTTCCGCCGGGGCGGATGAACGCCGTCAATACCTAGCGTTCTTGCTAGTACCTGATATTGAAACACAAACAAGACGTAATCGCAACTACATGAGATAGGTGGGTCTGTTCGCTAGACTGATGCACATGGCACTTCCGACGTCCCGCCCCTGGGATCAGACCGAAGACGGTCTGCTCACTCAGGACGACCTGCCCGCAGGCTGGCACCTCGCGGCGAGATTCCCTGGCGAACGGGCCGACGATGCCAGCGACGAGATAGACCGCGTGCTCGGCTACGACGACCAGGTAAGCGGCAGCGGTGCCGACTCTGAGCAGAACGAAACCGCTGACGGGCGTTGGCGCTACATCGAGCACGAGGGCACCCATACCCGTGTGATGATCCGTTTGCAGCGACAGCTCTATGCCACCCCGGAAGAGGTGCGGATTACGGGCGTGATCTATCTACCGTGGCGACCGGGCGAGCCCATCACGAGTCACCTGCTACGCGAGTTGCCAACTGCGAAGATTGAGGCAGCGATCAACAGGCGCCTGTTTGCCATGAAGCCGGTTACCACCGTCACCGGGAATAAGGTCGTGCTCCCGAGCGGCCGAAAGGTCAGCGACCGGGACCTGCTGAAACCGCTCGGCAACCCGAAGCAGATACCCGACTTCTACGAACTCGTCGCCCTACAGCACGGCAAGCTCTCGGGGCAGGGCGATGAGAATCCGTCAGCGACGATGGCCGACATTAACGGTGTGGCGCTCAGCACAGCGCAGGGCTGGGTCGCTAAAGCCCGCAGCCGAGGATTGCTCCCGCCTGGTCGTCGCGGGCGGGCGGGATAATCTGATGCCTACCGTCGGTGAGTCAATACGGCGTAGGCAGAACTTTCTATTGGGTTTCTTGATCTCTCGGAATCAGCGGAGGTTGGCGGGCGCGCCGCCAGAATCAAGTGTCTGTTGTATCCGTTCAAACGTTTGTGCGATCCGAACGCCTCGCCGACTAAATCCAAGCTCTTGCATCATGAGGCGTTGCTCGTCTTCGGTTGAGCGAAGAATGCTATCTGAGCGGATGTGCTGGAGAAGGGCAATGAGTTCGGCATCCCTGTAATCAGTGATGCTGGCACGATTGCCTATTGGAGGACGTGGAAGCGACCTTTGAGGCTTATCTTCTAGCCAGGCTTCTCTCGGAGTCGAATCGGACTGTTTAATCGTTTCTGGTCGCTCGCCGTCGGCGATGGCTGCTTCGTATGCGCGGACTACTTTTTCCACTTCTCGACTTGAATCGTTAAACCAGTCCGTGCTCCAGATCCGATGGAATTTCCAGCCTCGAGCTTCAAGCAACTGTTGGCGCAATCGATCTCGTTCTCGAGCCGTGTGGCCCGAGTGGTAGGCGGCCCCATCTGCCTCCACCGCTAAGACGTGACGTCCTGGATGCTCTGGGTGTCGAACCGCAAAGTCAATCCGGTAGCTCCCAACTCCGACCTGAGAATCTAGCTCAAGCCCGGCGGCCTCAAGACGAGTCTTTACATCGATTTCAAAAGGGTTAAGCGGAACGCTGCTTAGATTGCCGTCTTTGAGATCCTCACCTTTGGAAGCCATAAAGCGAATGAAGTGATACATGAGCTTGTATCCTGCGGAGGGGTGTGCGTCGGGAGCGAGATCGTCGGGAGAGAAACTCGTGACCAGTGTCATTCTTCGCTTAGAGCGGCTGATAGCAACATTGAGGCGCCGTTCGCCGCCGTCTTTGAGGATTGGCCCCCAGAAATATCGGAGTTTTCCGTCAAGGCCTTTGCCATAGCCAGCAGAGAGAATTATGGCGTCGCGTTCGTCGCCTTGGACTCGTTCAATTGCCTTCACAAAGAAGGGCTCGTTCGTGCTGCTCGCGAGAGCTTCATCGAATGCAGGGTCCATCCGCCTGGCTTCATCCACCGCGTGTTCGATTCGCTGCTGGTGCTTGATGCCGAATGTAATGACGCCGAGGCTCTCTGAGGGGTGATTGTGAGTGTGCTCTTTCACGAGTTCGACCACCCGTTGGACTTCAAGCTCCGGACTGTTAGTCGTTGATCCAATGCCACGACTGGGAGGGACGGTGATATGCCTAACGGCTTCCAGCGCATCGACCGCCGGAAAGGTGGTCAGACTGCGATGATAGATGTGCTCATTCGAAGTAGCGATGAGGCGTTCGTCTCTGGAACGATAATGCCACTGCAGGCTCCGGCTTTGTCCTGAGAGCAGTCGATCCATGGACGTGAGGATACTCTCGGCATCTCGAGTGAGGCTTTGGCGACGAGATCTCCGAGTGACAGTTTCTTCAGAGTTTCCGTGACTCAGTTCGACTTCTTCGTCTTCCTCTTCATCGTCTTCCATCACTTTGCTGAAGAACTCAGTCGGAGGAAGCTGACGACTGTCTCCTGCGACGATCGCTTGGGTCCCTCGCATCAGCGCGGGAACCGCATCAGCTGGCTTCACTTGACTTGCTTCGTCAAAGATCACCACGTCAAAGCACTGTTCTGGTGGCAAAACCCGTGATACCTGCAGAGGACTCATTACCCATACAGGTTTAGTTGCAAGAAGCAGGTCTGGAGCCTCTGCAAAAAGCCGACGTACCGGGCGGAAAAGACGCTTCCTGGTGACTTCGGTCTTGAGTATGGAGTGCTGGTCTGGATGGGTGTCGAAGGCGGATTTGAGGTACTCGGCTGCGCGACGACGCACGCGTGCAGCATTAGCAGATAGGTGAGCCCTATCGTCATCCTGGAACTGCTCAGTCGCCGCAGCAAGCTCGTCACCGTTAAGGTTCGCCAGCGCCGGTGACTGCAGTTGAGCATCAGTCAACACCGACTGGTAGACAACCCAGCGAAGAACCTCGCTCGGCAGTGCAGAAAGATCTTTGCCTTGTGCAAGGTGGCTGCGAAGCATCGCGATTACTTGTCCAACGCCATGCGCTTCTAGCTTTGCCTGTATCTCATTCGCTCTGACGAACTGCGCGGCCTTTCTGTCGACAACCAATTCGTTGAGTCGCGACTCAAGCGTCGAGAAAGGAAGCACCTGCGGATCAGGGAGCCGCGTGAGCGTCGCCAAGACCCCGGACGACACTGAGGCCTGGGTCTCGGCAGCGTCAAGTGAAGAGAGATCTCTTTCTGTAAGTGGAGATTCCGGCGAGAGCCAGGTTTGTTGGAGTTCCAGGGCATCTGCGGCCTTATGTGCCCATTGCTTCTTCCTTAAACTCCCAAAGATCGACTTGCGACGCTTCCTGGCGTCTACTAACCGCTTTCGGTCGATCTCAGGATGTTCCTTACGGAAAGTGCGATTGAGCGTTGCGATAATCGCTTCAAGGTCATGGTCTTGCAGGAGCAATGGTAGCTCTTGCTGGAGCCCAGATCGTCTGCGATGTAGGGTGGTCAGGCCGGCTACTTCAGCCCAGGTCGCAGGTTCGGCATATCCTGCGTTACGAGCTAGGTGAGCGCGCAGGATCTGAGTATTATGCAGGATGGCCTGCAGATTCTGAGCTGCAGATAATCCTCTCTGAAGGTCAGCACTGGATTTCAATGAAGACTGACGCCAGCTTGAGTTCTCTTCCCATCCGGAATTCAATCCACCCAGCCGATAGAGCGTGTCGAGATCTTCTGAGATTTCAGTGAGAGTTGTGGGGGACCATCGTTTGAACGTGTTTGTTGGGAGTCGAAGATTGGTCCGCGCGGCGGTCGGTATCGCTGCGGAAGCGACACGGAGATCTGAGACGCTGGTACCCCATGCATGTGATCGTTTGAAGAGCGCATCTTTGTGAGAAACCAGGTGCGTGCGGTTTCTTTCTAGCCGATGGTGGAGTTCGGAAACATCTGGAAGAGTTACCGTGTTCTGTCGCTCCAGAGACTCCCGGACTTGCTGGCTGACAAAGCGTCGCGAGCCATCGGCGGCGAATAGATCGAGCAACAAGTGATCAAGACCAACCTGCTCAAGACGATCAAGCACAGCCTCAATTGCTGCTCGTTTTTGCGCTACGAACAGCACGTGTTTGCCTGCTGCAACGAGCGCAGCAATTACGTTCGCAATCGTCTGACTCTTACCAGTTCCGGGAGGACCTTGAACCACCATGTTTCTGCCTGCAACGGCAGCATTTACTACATACGACTGGCTGGCATCTGCATCAAGAACGAGAAACTCTGACTGAGGGGGATTGTAATCAGGGTCACGTTCATCAACCGGCGTGTCCTGTGCAACGGAACGAACACGTTGGGCAGCTTCTGCGCTTCCAGCGAGGGCGGCAACGAGGTCCGACCTGCTGAGAGCCTCTATGTCAGTCACATCGTTGACCATCGGCTGTTTCTGATAGGTGAAAGTGCCGATGACACTTATAGGCTCTATCCGAAAACCATGAGCTTGAGCACATGCTGAAACCAATGCATCGTAGGCTTCGCTCAAGCCTGCTCGAAAATCACCGGAGGTCAGTGCGTCGAGTAGCGCTTCTTCATCTAAGGTCACTCCCTCAGCCTCCAGGACGTGAGCAAGCACACTATTGAACTGCGTGTCTTCTTCGAGTTGAAGCTCCCACGCTTCTGTTCTAGCTTTCTTGCGTTCAATTGTTATTGAGCGCAAGAAGACGGGAGCATTCGGGAGGGGCTCACGCAAGCGCAGTTCAGTGTTTGGGCCTCTATCGGCCTCTTGAGAGCCATCCCCTGGTGCGTTGCCCTCTTGATGGCCCCAAGAGGCGAGTCCCAGCGCTAGGTACGTTACTGAAACCCCATACTCCTCCAGAGACTCCTTCTGCTTTGCGGCAAGCCTCCTGCAAGCTCTTGCAGCGATGTCGGCCTGTTGCGGATCGGGGTACAAACGGCCGAGAGCCACCGATTTGCCCTCGAGGAGTTGTTGGACTGCAGTTTGATCGGCCTCACCCAAGTCGAGCTGGCCCGAAGCTTTCTTGAAGAAAAGAAGACGATTGTTCCCGCCGATATCGAGCAGCGAATTCTTCCACTCTCTGGAGGCGCGTTCGACCGCGCTGCGGTAATCCATAGCAGATTGAGGGTCAACCATACTGATCAGAGTATCCGCAACCAGCGACATTCGGCCTGGCTAGGGCCCCAGCAGAACGCGCTGTGCCCATTCTTATGATGCTTCATCTGCCACTCGATCTGATACTTGAAAGTGCCCCTCATCTTCAGGCATCCATGTCATCGTTCTTGATCTTCTGGATTTCAGAGAATGGGCGTATGCTACAGTGTGTAGTTGCAAGAACATGAGTAAGTGAGGCGAGTGACATGCATGGCGGCGTGATCCTGTTCCGGGGAACCGGAGCTGACGCGCGCCGCTACGTCGAGGCCGACCGTTCCCGCGCGGACGACTACTATCTCAGCGCGGAGACGACTGTCGCAGCGTTCACCGCGCTCGATGGTGACGGCGACGTGACCGCCGCGCTGGGGCTTGACCCGGAAGCGTATTCAAGCTGGGTGGACTGGGTGAACCCGCTCGCGGGAGAGTCGATGGGCAGACCGCGTCTGCCGGGGGAGGATCGGCGGGGGTCGCCGCGATTCGCTGAAATGGTCGTGACCGCCCCGAAGTCGCTCTCAATCGCTGCCGCACTCCATCCCGAGGTATCGGCTGCGCTCGACCGGGCACAGCAGGACGCCGTGGCGGAGATTCAGCACTGGCTCGCTCAGCACTCGGTTACCCGTGTCGGCTCACGCGGAAAACAGGAGGTCGTGCCCGTTGAGCAGTTGCAGACCGTAGCCGTCTCGCACCGAACCTCGCGGGCAGGCGATCCCCACCGGCACATCCACTTCCAGATCGGTACACGGGTGCGGGCGGCAGGGAAGTGGCGGGCGCTCGATACCGCTGCATTGTTCCGACAGCAGGGTGCGATCCGCGCCCTGGGCATGGCAGTGATCGCCGCGCACCCTGAGCTTGCCGAGGTGCTGGATCGGCACGACCTTACCCTCGACCCCGTGACCGGCGAGGTTGCCGAACTCGAACGATTCAACGCGGTGATGAGTAAGCGCGGTGAACAGGTGCGCGGTCATCTTGACCGTATGCGGGCAGAGTGGGAGGCGGCACATCCCGGGGAATCGATAGGGCCGGTTATCTCCGCCCGGCTCGCGGCGAAAGCGTGGGCGTATGAGCGACCCGCGAAGAAGCCCACCACGCTCCGCGAAGAAAATGCGTGGGTGACGGAGTTGCGCGAGGCCGGCTACGATCCCGCTACGTTGCGCCGGCCAGTGTGCCGTGCGCCGGTGTCTTTGGATGATCTCTTGGTGCAAACGGTGGCGAACCGAGCGCTGGATCGCTGCGCCGCAGGAAGTTCGACCTGGACGCGCCATACCGTGCAGGAGCACGCCATCCGGATCATGACCGAGTACGGCGTGCAAGCAGCACCCGCCGAGATACGCGAATTTGTGAGTATCGCCACCGCGCTCGCGCTAGAAGACTGCTTCTCGGTGCTCGCACCTGGTGCGCCGACGCCGGAGCGCGTGGCGCACCTCACGAGCCTGCGCGTAGTGCAGGCCGAGACGGAACTACGCGACCTCATTGCCGCACGAGTGCCAGACCACGAACCGGAACACGCTGACGTGCGCGCGGCGGCAGAAGCGCGAGGGCTTAATGCAGGGCAGGAGCGCGCCGCCGCCGCCGTTGCATCAGCCGATCCGCTGGTGATCGTGGAGGGAGCAGCGGGCGCAGGCAAGACAACCATGCTCGGCGTTGCAATCGAAGCCGCAGCGCAACACGGCAGAGCATCACGGGTGGTTGCACCGACGAAACGTGCCGCGCTGGTTGCGCGCGACGAACTCGGTGTGCAGACCGCTTCGGTGGCGGCGCTGGTTCGCGCATACGGGTGGCGCTGGAACAGTGACGGCGTATGGTCGCGGCTCGCGCCAGGCGATACCGACCCCGAGACTGGCGAGGTCTATCGTGGGCCCTGCAAGCGTGCGCGGATAGCGCAGGGTGAGCGGGTGATCGTGGACGAGGCGGGGATGCTCGACCAAGACACCGCAATCGCACTGTTCACCGTCTGCGCTGAGGCTAGGGCGACGGTCGCACTGGTTGGGGATCGTGCGCAGCTTGCTGCAGTCGGGCGCGGCGGTGTGCTCGACATGGCCGCGCAACTCAGAGGCCGCACCTACGACATGGCCGAAGTCCACCGCTTCACCGACCCGGCCTATGCCGAAGTCACCTTGCAGATGCGCGACGGCAGAGACCCCGGCGCGGTCTTCGACCAGCTCGCCGCACTTGGACTTGTACGCCTCCACGCGGGCCGTGATGAGTTGCGCGAGTATATCGCTCAGGAGCGACAGAACGGCGAGGCCGTCACGGTGACCTCGAACGACGAGGCGCGGGCCGTGAACTCGAGTATCCGCGACAAGCGCGTGGCACGCGGCGAGGTCGACGAGCACCGCACCGCTTACGGGAACGACGGTCTCCCCGTCGGAGCCGGTGACCTGATCCAGACCCGCAAGAACAACACTCGCCTGGGGGTGGCGAATCGGCAGCAGTGGATCGTGCAGCACGTCGCAGACGACGGCACCGTCACCGCGCGCGAGGCGGCGAGTGGGCGGAAACGACCGCGCACCGTGCGCCTGCCTGCCGACTATGTGGCCGAGCACGCCCACCTGTCCTACGCGGCAACCTCCTACGGGGTGCAGGGCGCGACTGTGCCCGCCTCGCACACCCTCCTGACCGACTCCACCAGCGCCGCAAGCATCTACGTCGGCATGACCAGAGGTCGCGAATCGAATCTGCTGCATTTCGTGGCAGAGGACTTGGATCAAGCGCGAGTGCAGTTCGTGGCGGCGATGGAGCGCGACCGGGCCGACCGTGGCCTTTCCGAGGCGACCCAGCGCGCCGCTGAGGAAGTCGCGGGGCTGATCGCGGATGGCCCGGCGCGGTTCGTGGGCGACGAGGTAGCCGCGCTCATGCAACGGGCGGCGACTGCTGAGGCGCAGGCCGGACGCTGGCAGCAGGTCAGCGCCGCCCTTGCCGACCTCCGTACCCGCGAGACAGCGATACGCGAAGCGGCAAGCAAGGCCGAGCGTCAGGCGAGGCAGCACGCTGAGCAGGTACGCGTCGAGGTCACAACACCGCTGGTCACGGCGGCACAGTCAGTGCTTACCGAGTGGCAGCAGGCAGAAGCCACCGAGCAGACGGCAGGTGAGCGGGTGCGGGGGTCGTCGTGGTTCGGGAAGCGGCGTGCCCGCGACGAGTATGACCGCAGCAAGGTGCGAACTCACGAAGCGCGCCAGGAATTGACGGACGAGTGGGGCGAGCCGCCGAAGTGGAACGAACGCGCCGATGCCTGGGTCGAGCGAGTCACCAAGCCCAAGATCGAGAACGACCCCCGCCTGATCAAAGCAGAGCAAGTACACCGGGCGGCGCGTAATGAAGTCCTGAGCAGGCCGGAGCGGGCACAGACCGCGCGCTTGGCGGCGTTCGGTCGCGTCTTCGGCGCAGAGCGCGTACTCCGCAACCGTGACGCCTACCTGAGCACCAACCCCGCACAGCGCGCCGAGAGCGCGGCACAAACCGCGCAGCACGCACGAGCAGAGGCCGAGCTACTGCGGTCACTCACACCCGCCGAAGCGGTCGCACGGATCGAGCAGACCCGCGCCGCCGAAGCAGCCCGCGAAAACGCACAACGGGCAGCGCAGGAGCGCGCCAACCGCTACGACTACGGACACGAGCACCGCCACACGCGCCCGCAGAGCGGCCTGACGCGCGGACTCTAAGTGCCTCTACCGGGATCGGTCGTCTCTCGTTGTCGGAGGGAGTCGATACTCTGAGATCGCAGCCTGTCCGCCGCACCAATACTCGAACAGATGGAGTTGCTATGCATATCAGAAGCGTCACGGTTGAGAATGTGAAGAGCTTCCGAGGGAAGCACCATTTCGAGTTGAGGCCAGGCGTGAACTACTTCGTGGGCGATAACAATAGTGGCAAATCGACGGTGCTTGAGGCACTGCTGTTCATGTTCGAGGGGCCATCTGCTTCAAAGTGGACGCCGGAGAAGTTCTATTGCTCCGATGCGAGCGGGCCAACGCGTGTGGAGGTGGACGTAGCCGACGACGTTGATGAACTCGTGCAGCAAGAGAAGTTTAAGGTGCTCAAGGACTTCGTATTCGATGACGAGGGGCAGCGAGTGCTTCGTCTGGAGCGAAGTAGTGAGGCCAGATCAGTCGTGCAAGGCGGTAAGGAAAAGAGCGTTGATGTGAAAGCGGTGTGCTTCTGGCATCCGGAGCGTCAACAGTTCGAGAATGTTACTGGCATTGATGCCAAAGTTAAGGCCATCTTCGACTTTGAAGCAGTATGGGCGGACGCTCAGCCTGGCGACCATATCGATTTTGCCAACACCAAGACTCTTGGTCGGTTGCTTGACTCGTCGTTCAAACGATTTGTGGAGACGGAACGTTGGAGAGCTCTCGCGGAAGCGCATGAGAGAGCATTCGCGCTCGATGAAGAGGATTCGTTCATCGCAGAGACGAAGAAGCTTGCTGCGGGTATCAAGCAACTCGTTGATGAGCAGTACGGGCAAGCCGACTACCGATTCGATTTCGGGCTTCCCGATGCCGCTGTGTTCATGAAGCAAGGTCGTCTGCACGTCGATGATGGTGCTGGGGAGACGCCGGTTGACGGTAAGGGAACTGGTATGCAGCGCGCTATTGCGCTTGGAATCATCCAGCTCTATGCCAGATCAGCCGCGCTACTCGATGAGAGCAATGCAACCCCTCTTGTGCTGATGCTGGACGAACCTGAGACGTGGCTCCATCCGAGCGCTCAACTCAAGCTTGGTGAGGCGCTCAGCAAAATTGGGGAGCGCGAGCAGGTATTCATTATCACTCACTCGCCGTACCTCATCCGCAAGTTCGATCCCCAAAGCCATTTGCTTACAGTGGTCGCGGGGCAGGGTGTCGAACGGCGGGTTGACCCTTCGACCAAGTTCGGGTTATTCGGTATCGGGGAGCCTACCTGGGGCGAGATCAACTACCGAGCGTTCGGTGTCTGTAGTAACGAGTTTCACAATGAGTTGTACGGAAGGATCCAATGGCACCTTGAGCAGGCCGACCCTGACGGGAAAGAAGCTAGAGAGAAGGAAATTGACGGCTTCATTCACCAAAACGGACTCGACCAATGTATGAAATGGAAACGCACATCGGGCAGTGAGTACATGACAACGCTTCCTACATACGTTAGAAACTCGGTTCACCACCCTGAAAACGATATGAATGCAGCAGTCAGCGAGACTCAACTACTTGAATCTGTTCAGCGCATGGTAGAGCTCGTTGAGAAAGTGCAGAGCCCGTCCAAATAATGTTCAACCTCAACTTTGAGCCCGATGTTGTGAGGCGCAGACCGGAGTGTTGGACGACCGCGAGCCCTCGTTCCAGGCCCCCGAGTTCCAGCGGCAGGCTTGGTGCCGAGGCCGTTCGCTGCTGGCGAGGAAGCAGTGCTCAAGGTAACAGCAAGGTTGATTTGAGCGCTTGACGGTGTAAGAATGTTTAGTGGTAGCGGGGAGCTTGATCTCTCAGAGCGCCAAGTCGCGAAACCCACACCTCGGTGTGGGTTTCTGCGTTGAACGATAGGAGTTCCGGTGCTGCTTGCCTACATCGATGAGATTGGCGAGCCAGGCGCATACGTCTCCAAGGAGCACCCGCGCTTCAACACCAATCCAGTGTTCGGCTATGCCGGGTTCGTGATCCCCGAGCGCACGGCCCGCCGCTTCGGTAGGCACTTCACCGAAGAAAAGCGACGTCAGTTCGCGAACGAGTTGGTTGGTATCGAGCATCCGGGGCGATGGGAACGCAAGGGCTCAGACATCTTTACTCCAGACGCTTGGGTCAGCTATCGGAGCCAGATCCGCACCTTCAGAGGCCTCATCCGGACGCTGGGCAATCTTGGCGGCAAGGTTTTCTACTACGCCGATCAGAAGGAGAAGGGCACTGAGAAGCAAGTGCGCCTCGACCGTGACGAACGGGAGACGCGCGCCATGCAGGAGACCGTGAACCGGCTTTGCCGCTACGCGGCTGGTCAAGATTCAAACTTGCTCATCATGATGGATCAGATCAACGAGAAGCAACGCGCCGCGCATGTTTCTGCAAGCTACGCCCACATCTTCTCGCGTTCAAAAGAGTTCCCCGAGATGGAGGCTGCTGTCGAACCACCAATGCATATCGACAGCGCACTCAGCTCGAACATCCAGTTCGCGGACTGGGTGGCGACAGCGGTGAGTCGAGCGATTGACTATCAATTGGAGCCGCAGTCGCGATACGGCTGGATTCCCGACGCTCTGGCCGGACACATGAGGCATCAGATAACGCACGAGTCTAAGTTGCATCTCTGGCAGAGCTCAATCTCTGATCTGCACCACAGTGAGGTGTTCTACCGCGAGCGTCCTGTCCTCACTCGAGTAGCTTCCGGCTTGATGAGCGAGGAGAGCTTGGCGAAACTTGAGAAGGTCAAACACGCAACGGTGAAGCGGAAGTAGGCCACTGGATTGTGTGCCATATTTGTGCCATAAATCCCGTGAAGAGCAACTGAAACTAACTGACACTCACCGACCCGAACCGCGTGATTCTGCCGATCTGCATATATATACAGTAGAGAAAAACCCCTGATCAATCTGAAAATCGAAAGGTCACCGGATCGATGCCGGTCGGAGCCACGTAGCGGCTATTACACCGCTACTGAACCCCCGCAAGGCTTCTACTTGCGGGGGTTCTTTTTTGCCTTTGACCAGGGTTTTTGTGTCGAGCGTCCCTGTTGTTCTTGAGTATTGGTCTCTGCATTTGAGATGTGGGCTCAATATCTTTCAGTCGCTGACCCCGCAAAAACCCCGCACATTCAGATCAGCCCTTTGAGTTGCTGCCCCATCACCTTCGCCGCTTTCGTCGCGCCCTTGATGGTGTTCATGTAGACATCCTGCGTCATGCTCGGGTTCTCGTGGCCGAGATAGTCGGCGATCTCGGTAGCCGAGAGGCCGGCCTTGTCGAGAATGGTCGCCACTGTCTTTCGGAACGAGTGTGTCGATAGATCGGGATATCCCAACTCCTCGCGTCGCTCGCGGATCTCTCGCTGAGTGTTCGACGGATCTCGTGGCCGCATCAGCGGTGTGGGGAACAACAGCGTCGTGAACTCGCTCAGGCGCTCGTGACGGCGCTTCAGGAGCTGCATCGTGGCTTTAGGCAGGGGAGTGGCACGTGCGGACTTGTCTGTCTTCGCAAAGGGCTGTCTAACGATGCCCTTGCCCTTCACCCGAACGTTGATCGCCTCGACAGTCGCGGTCCCGGCTTTCCAGTCGATCGATGCTGCATCGAGGGCGCACGTCTCGGCGACGCGCCACCCTGACGACAACATGAACTCGATCAGCTCCACCGTGTCCTTCTCGATCAGGTACTCGTCGGCGCGCACCTTCTCGAGAAACCCGGGGAGCTCTGCGAGCGGAATCGCAGTAGAGCCCTTCTTCTTGCGCTGTGTGATCCGCTCGAGCTCGCGCACCGGGTTGTGGGCGATCGCACCGTTACGGACGGCGATACCCATCATGCCGCTGAGCGCGGACCGACAATTCTTCGCGGCGCCCGGGCCGCTCTCCTTCTCGACCGTGGTCAAGAACTTCTGCAAACGCTCGGGCTTCGCCTCGGCGATGCTCATGTCACCGATCTTCTTGACGATGTGCGCGTCCACGGCATAGCCGTAGGTTTCGAGGGTGCCTTCGCTGCGCCCCAGTTCCCGCTTAGACGCGAGGAAACGCTGACCCAGCACGCGCAGGGTGGTCGACGGCTTTAACTCGCCTCCACGGTCAGCCTCGATCGTCGTGAGTGCCTTCTTGAGTGCTTGCTCAGCGAGTGGACCTGTTCTGCCGAACCGTTCGACCTGGCGGGCTTTCCCGTCAGAGAAGCGATACCTGGTGCGTGCGCGGGCCCTGCCGGGCTGGATCTCGTCGATCTTGATCAGACCGTATGTGCCGATCGGGTTACGAGGACGAGCCACTGTCGAGCACCCCTTCAGCACGGGCCTGTCGGATCCAGTTTGAAGCGGTTCGAAGGCTCACCTCGAAGATGTTGCTTACTTCCTGAGTCGGTTTGTTGCCCAGTGCTGAGCTCATTTCGTAGAGAGTTGAAACCCACTCGAGTTTCTCGCCGGTCATTTTGCCCGCAGGAAATCCATCTTTCTTGGTGTGAAACTGTCGGATGAGCTCGGAAAAACTGCCGTTGGCAACACTGCTCCGTACCTCTCCATGGTGCTTTACAACGTTATTCAGTGCCATCTCCGTGATCTCCCCGACTGGGATCTGTCGTAGCATCTGGCTTGTGATGGGCTCGCCGTCTGAACGTTTCACCAGCCTGAAGTCCACAACCTCGTATCGCCTGGACTTGGCGCTCCAACGGTACTTGACCTCGGGGAGCGCTGGGTAGCTATTCCCGTCGTCCTCCACAAATGCGAAGTCGAACTCAGTTGGGGCAGCGATCCGACGAGAAATGTTCGCCTTGCGCTGTTGTGGGTCGGGACTGTTCCTATGGATGGTAATCCGGGGCATACGCACTACCTCATGATCCCGTACGACATCGCCCGTCAAGTCGTCGACCAGGTACACGACCTCTGCGATGAGCACGACCGACAACAACGCGAAGAGGAGGTGAACTGATGGCTGAATGGCCCACCCACCGCCGACGCGCAACCGCACGCAAACGCTACGCGCTGCGACGCAGGCGACGCGCCACCAAGAAGCAGTAACACCGCGGCCCACCGCCGCACCAACATCCTGAGCCCCGCACACAACAGTCGGGGCTTCATTCATTTTCCTGAGGAGGAACACCATGACCGATGCACGAGCACGGATCGAAGACGCGAAGCGCCGAAACGAGATCGCGGAACTCAACGCCCTGATGGACGAGGTAGAAGCCGAATACCCCGACACCCCCACCGCGCCGGCACCCGAACCCATCGAAGAGCCCGACCCGGAACCCGACGCGAAAACCATCGCGAACAACCTCATCGTCAATGGCCGCACCGGAGGCCACCCACCACAGATCAAGCGCGCCGCCCGCTACATCGACGCGACCCTGCGATAAGAAAGGACCACCCCATGACCATCCGCATCACCGACAGTCGTACCGCCGAACTCGAACAGCAACTCGCCGCAGAGCTCGACAACGAACGCGCCAACGAACGCCACTACCTCGAGTTCGTGAAGAACCCGAAAGACAACACCCGCCCCTACGGCACCCTCACCGAGATCCGCGAAAGCATCGAGATCCTCGAACTGAAGTACGCCGAAGCGAAGACCGCAGCCGACGCCGAACGCGCCAAGCTCCCCACCGCGGACGAGGCACGCCAGATCATCGCAGCCACCATCACCGATGTCGGGGAGAAGCGCAAAACGGTCATGACCGCAGCAGTCGCCGTGGCAGACGCCATCCGAGCCCTCGAGCAAGCCGCCACCGCCCACACCGCCACAATCCACGACGGCATCCGCAAACTCCGGGCAGCCGGCATCCCCGCAGACGGAGCAGAACTCGACGGCGAAGACATCCAACTCCGCCGCGACACCATCCAACACGGCAACACCCGACTCACCGCCATCAACGACCCCATCACCTACGAATGGGCGCCCACGATCGAACAGTACATCAACAATGAAGTAGGACCAGGTGAAGGGGCGACGCTCAACCCTGAGCGCCGCCCCCGGCATCCGGGAGTACCCAGCCAACACCCGCAGCGTCATCCGCCCAAGCTTTGACCTGAGCCGTATCTGCGTCTCCCCGCAACCAGATCACCAGTAGATCCATCGTGCACTTTACCCAGAGGCGAAACGGAACCATCACCTCAGCACGCAGCATCGCTGCCTGCTCGGACGAGGCTGACCAAGCAGCGTTTGGCTCAATCTGGTCGAAACAGTCGTTCGCCGTATGCAAGCCACGCTCAATCTCGAGAGCAAGCCATTCGCCGAGGCCACGAGATTGCAAATCCGGCAAAGCCTGAACCAGGTATACCTGGCCCCGAAGCGCCCTCGTCGTGGTCGCCCAGTCCTCGCGTGCAGGGTCAGCAGTAACAAACCAAGCAAGGGTCCCGAGCAACGGTTCAAGGGCATCCTCAACCTTCCTCCGCTGCCGCGCCTTCTCAGCATGCTCGCGTTCAGTCTTGCGATCGATAGCGGCCGCCTTGCGCTCTGCTCGAGCCAACCCAATGGCCACACCTGCCGACACCAGCACCGCCGCTGACGGCACCAACACATCAGCAACAACAGGCCACACATCACTCATAAGTACCTCTACTGCGTCACGCGAATATCAGCGCCCGGGCGATCACTTCTCGAAAACTCGGTGATCTCCTCGGCTCGATCCCCCGACCCAGTGACAGTGCAAGCGAAGGAGAACCCGTGTTCATCGTCGCCCCACTCATTGTGGACGCTCGCTAAACCAGGACCTGAGAACCTCACCCAATCATCACCAGACTCCATAACCATCTTGGGGTCATCCCAAAGACCAACATGAGTCCACTCCACGTCAGGCCCAGCGATCTGAGTCCGACACTTCGAACGTGCCCGCTCAGCCCATAGACCAGACGGAGTGATGAGCTCCAACTCGTCATCCTTCTTCACTGTCAGGAGCACCGACCGATCAGACGCATCCTGCTCGATGACCACCCAGTTCTTCTCGCTCCACACCCCCCGATCATCAGGGGAGAAGTCCTTGTACTCAACGACATAACCTGCGGACCCAAGAACAGCGATCGCCTGATCCAGTGGCTCACCTACCGTATCCGGCGCAGGCGACGTCGTCGGCTCATTGATGGTCGGCGATGGCGTGACCTCCGGCTCGCTTCTAGAAGTCACCGACACGCAAGAAGACAGCGACAGAGTTAGGGCAAGACCAGTCGCCACCATCACCACTGTGTTCATGCCCGCGAGAGAAGAACCCCACTTCATCGTCATAAGCTCAGCCTAGTTAAGAACGCACACCCGAAGCCCACCCCGGCACCCTCACCTGACACCACCGGGGACTCCCCCTCACGCCGGCCAAAGTACCGACGGGGCTAGCAAACACGGATTTGCGTGCGGTTTTCCTCGTTTTTTGGGGTGCTGGGGTGGCTCGCCGCGCCTGTTTCTGCGGGTTTCTGCCTTGGAGGGGTGTGCTCGGTTGTCTCATTTTGTCGTGTTTTCGGCGGGAAAGTTCATTGTTTGGAGGTGATTATGAAGGTTTCGTTCTCGAGTCCGGAGGGGCGGAAGTTGTGGCGGGAGTCGCTGAAGACGTACTCCTTGATGCCGCACGAGAAGCTGATTCTGCGTGGCGCGTGTGTCGCTTTGGATCAGATCAGCCTGTTGGAGGCTGAGCTCGACGGCGCGGATTTACTCGCGAAGGGGTCGATGGGCAGGATGTCGCGAATCCGTTGCTGGGGGAGTTGCGGGCGCAGCAGGCCGCGTTTGATCGTGCGATTAAGCAGTTGGATCTCCCGGAGGAAGGGGAAGCACAGGGGAGGGCTGCGGCGTCGCGGTCGGCGTCTGCGCGGGATGCTGCGAATGCGCGCTGGAACATGTGACCGGTTGTATCGGAAGAGGTATTTGAGGGAGTCCCGAACGGGGCTCCTTTTCGTGTTTAGCGTTCCTGAAAGTTGGGGGCGCGGGAAGGGGCCGGGATGGTCCGTGGTGAGGATTTTGAGGAGTTCGTTGCTGAGCGTCGGAAGGTTGGTTTGGCTGACGTGAAGGCGCTGGAAGCGGCGTGGGATGAGTATGCGGGCCTGGTGCCCGAAACAGCGTGGGGTGGGGAGTTGCGGAAGCGGCTGATCGCTCTGCTGATGGCTGGTGTGGAGTATGCGCGCATGGAGGCGCGCGTGAAGGAGGGTGAGAACAATGGCTGATCGTTCGGTACGTGTGACGTTGTCGGCGCAGGTGCAGGGGTATATCGCGGCGATGGAGAAGGCGGCTCAGGCGACTCGTGAGACGGGTTCTGAGGCGGAGAAGTTGGGGGCGCAGAAGCAGGCGTTTGAGGATATGGGTCGTGCTGCGATGGTGGCTGGTGGTTTGACGGCTGCTGGTGTCGGTCTCGCGGTTGCGAAGTTCTCGGATTTTGATGCGGCGATGTCGAATGTGCAGGCGGCGACGCATGAGTCTGCGGAGAATATGCAGCGTCTGTCGGATGCGGCTTTGGAGGCTGGGGCGCGGACGGTGTTCTCGGCTGAGGAGTCGGCGAACGCGATTGAGTAGCTCGCGAAGGCGGGTGTGTCGACGGCGGACATCATCAGTGGTGGCCTGGATGGTGCTCTGGATCTGGCTGCTGCTGGTGGTTTGGGGGTTGCTGATGCTGCGGGGATCGCTGCGACCGCGTTGAAGACCTTCAATCTTGAGGGTTCGGATATGGCGCATGTGGCCGATCTGCTTGCCGCTGGTGCGGGTAAGGCGATGGGTGATGTGACTGATCTGTCGCAGGCTCTGAACCAGAGTGCGATGGTGGCGAACGCGACGGGTCTGAGCATTGAGGAGACCACGGCGGGTCTTGCTGCGTTCGCGTCTCAGGGCCTCTTGGGCTCCGATGCTGGCACCAGCTTCAAGAGCATGCTGCAGTCCCTCACTCCCACGTCGGAGAAGGCTGCAACGACGATGCAGGAACTCGGTATCTCGGCCTACGATTCACAGGGCAACTTCGTGGGTCTTGCGGAGTTCGCGGGGAACCTGCAGACCGCGTTGAAGGATCTGTCGGTGGAGCAGCAGCAGGCCGCTCTGAAGACGATCTTCGGGTCTGATGCGATCCGTGCTGCGACGGTCCTCTACTCGGAGGGTGAGGAGGGCATCCGGGACTGGATCTCAGCGGTTGACGATCAGGGGTATGCGGCTGAGACGGCGCGTGCTCGCCTGGACAACCTGAAGGGCGATCTCGAGGCGCTGGGCGGTGCTTTGGATACGGCCCTGATCAAGACGGGCGACATGCGAATGATGCTTTGCGGGAGTTGGTGCATGGCATCACGGGCATGATCGATGCGTACACGAACCTGCCACCCGAGTTGCAGTCCGCAGCCCTCGCTACCGGGGTGTTCGTGGCCGCGGTCGCGCTCGCATCGGGCACGGTCATGTTGGGCATCCCGAAGTACGCGGCGTTCCGCATGTCACTGAAGGAGCTGGGGATCACGGCGGAGTCGACGTCGGCGTCTCTTGCGAAGATCGCGCCGGCTGGGATCGCGATTGCTGCGGTTCCGATCGCTGCGAACATGGTCGACTGGATCCGCTCATTCCGCGACACCTCGACCGCGGCTGCGGAACTCGAACGGGAGTTGAAGAAGACCGGCGATATTTCCCAGGAACTCACGCAGGGGCTTGCCGGCGGTAACCCACTCGCGAACCTCGGCATCGGCACCGATGAGATCGCCCTGAATCATCTGCGGGAACTGAACACCGTGGTTGGTGATTTGCATGCCACGTTCGAGAACACGACGCTGGGGAAGGCTCTCACGCTGTCGATGGGTGGCCTCAGCTCAGGGGCTGGTGAAGCGAAGCAGCAGATCGAAGACCTTGATACGGCGCTTGCGGGGATGGTGAGTGCGGGGCGGGCGGATGAGGCTGCTGCCGGGTTTGAACAGTTCGCGAAGATGGCGAAAGAAGCCGGCTGGGAACAAGACGATCTGAACGCGAAACTCCCGAAGTATGCCGCAGCACAAGAGGATGCGGCCCTCGCCTCGCAGGAAGCGTCTGAGGCGGCTGCAGCGAACTCGGATGCTCTCGCTGAACTGAGCGAGAGTGCCGTGTCGACTGAAGCGGCGGTTGAGGATCTTGCAGACACGATCCGGAACTTCGGCAAGGCACAGTTCGATGTGGAGCGGTCATCGATCAGCTTCCAGGACGCACTCGCAGCGTTGGACGAGCAGATGAACTCCGGGGTCGCGTCGTGGGATGTGACGACGGAGGCGGGCCGTGAAACCCGGCAGATGCTCCTCGAGGTCGCATCCTCCACGAACGATCACGCGGCAGCGATCGCTGCCGCTGGCGGTGATCAGGAAGCGTACTCGGCGGTCCTCGAGCAGGGCCGGCAGAAGCTCTACGATGTGGCACTCGCCCTCACCGGCAGCAAGGACGCCGCACGCGAGTACGCGGACCAGCTCGTCGCAACCCCGGAACAGGTGGCCACGCAGGTTCAGTTGATGGGTGCGGAACTCGCGGAACAGATCCTCGCGAACCTCACCCGCACCCGCGAAACCTACATCAACGTCATCGCGACCGGACTCGACGAGGCAAACAACGCTTTGAAGAACGCGTTCGGGAGCGCGAACGGCAACATGTTCGCCTACGCCAACGGCGGCATGAACGACTACGCGAACATGGTCGCGTTCGCTGACGGTGGCATCGTGGACGAGAACACGCGCGCTATGGCAAACGGGGGCATCGAAACCGGGATCTACACGGGTGGGACACCGCTCTACAAGTTCGCTGAGCCCGAAACCGGGTGGGAAGCATTCATCAGCGGGAAACCCAGCGAGCGTGACCGGAACCGTCAGATCTGGGCCGAAACGGGCAACCGGCTCGGCATGGGTGCGGGCAGCACGAGCACCGTGTACGTGCCCACCGAAGTGACCGTGAAAGACGTGAACGGCCGCCTGATCGGCACGATGGAAGTCGTCGCTGATAAGCAGATCGACATGTCCATTCAGCAGCAGGCGCAAGCCAACCGACGCGCAGGACTCTAAACGGTCAGGTGCCCCTCCCCAGCAACCACTGCGGGCGGGGCGACCTGCAAAGCGCAACTATTGGATTCGGATAGCATCGGCGTGTGGCCTTTGTCTTTTCTCAGCAACATGAAGTATCGTTGTGCCCACAAGCCCCCCCACCGCCTCTCAACGATGCGCCCTGTGGGGGTCCTTTCTTTTCGGGGGGCACGAGTGAGTGAAGTCCCCTACCTCAGCGTTGAGAAGCGCGTAGAGTTCTTGATCGAAAAGGGCTACACGCAAGAGACAGCAGCTTCGGACGAAGTGCGCGAGTTTCTTCGCCACATCAACTTTCATCACTTCCTCGGGTATGCGCGGAACTATGGCGCGCTTGCGTCGCGTGGTCAGATCGCTGAAGAGCCAACCTTGCAAGGCATCGTGGACGTCATCGTGCTTGATCAGCGCGTCTCTGCCTATTTGTTCACGGCCCTGCAGAGGTTGGAATGGCAGCTGAGGGCTCAGCTCGTTGAATTCCATTGCGAGCTCTTCAGCCCGACTGCCTGTTTCCTTCAGGAGGAGCACTACCTCAAGCTGGACATCGACCGAGATACCCCCAATATCAACGTCGTGAGACAAATTCTCCGCATGAAAGAGCCATACGTCGAGGACCGGCTCAAGCGCTACATGAGCGAGAACTCGCTGTCTGGGAAACCAGAGAAGCTTGCCCACCCCCACAGCACTCTCGCCTCCGAACGCTTCCCCATATGGGCCATCGTTGATGGGCTCTCATTCGGCACGCTTGTGGACGTAATCCTCGCAGCAAAGCCGAAAGACGGGCGGAAGCTCCGGTCTCTCGTCGCAACGGATTGTTCCGTTGCGAACACCATCTTCGAAACGCAGTTACGTTCGATGATTACCCTTCGGAACCAAGTGGCACACCATTCTCGACTTTGGATGCGCCCCACAACCAACTCTCCCAAAGCGCCAAATAGTCACTCGAAACGCGCGAGGGGGGTCGCGACGAAGGCGATGTATACGTCATGCCTAGCGTTGGCTTCCCTGTTGAAAGGGCTCCCGCAGCAGCACGCATTTCTTGATGGGCTCGATGGGCTTATCGCCGAGAACGGGGCATACGAGGTAGGTATTAAGCAGCTGCTGATTCGCAAGTGACATCCTCCTAGATGTTCTAGGCGTCACCACTTCTATGGATAGCTGTGCCGAGAAGCCCCGCGGCATGGAAGACGTTGATTTCATGACCTCTTGCTGCGTAATTAAAGATTGGTAGCGACTACAGAGCCCCTTGCATCGTCCTTCGGGATGCTGCAGGGGGCTTTTCGTCGTTTATGCTGCATCTATGAGTAGCTATCCCATTACGCCCGTCGAGCTCGCGAAGGAACTCGGTCACGAGCCGGAGTCTCGGCCTGGTAAGAGGGTTCGTGACTTCCTGCGTGAGCGACACCCGGACCACGTTCCAAATCAGCGGTGGCTACTCAAGGAGGAGCAAGCGGACGAGGTTCGCGCCTACTTTCGCGCAGTCAGCCAATAGAAGCGGCATCTCATGTGTCAGTACCAATCGACCTGCCCCACAACGCGACACCGGCCAGGCACGAAATGTCCGGTGAACGTCAGGATCGAGAACCATAACCGCAAGGTCGAGGAAGAACGCCGCCAAGCGATCATTGCGATGATCGTCCTCGCAGTGATCGCGGTCGGCGCAGTATGCGTCTTCGGCTACTTGTTCTACTTCCGGGAAGGCGCAACGGGTTCAGGGATTCCGTTCCTCGACGAGATGCTACTCAATCCGGCGATGGTCTCCGCCTAGGCTGAACAGGTTACGGCCGGCCCCTGACAGGCAGGGGTGAACGGAGGTTAGAGCGTCGCGGCTTCACCCGTGAGCGTCGACCGCAGTTCCGAGGCGCGCACGATATCCCCCTCGATCGAGCGGACCGCCTCATGACTCAGCGACCCACCCTGCTTCGCGTCCTCGATCTTCTGGAACCCGGCACGGATCTCTTCCTCAAGGCCATCGGTGACGATCTGCTGCACGCTATCGGGGAGGCGGAGAAACGCTTGAGGGAACACGGCAGTATTCTATGCGGCCCCGTCCGGACAACGAAGCGCAGGGGAGTCGATCAAAGCTCCCTAGGTCTCGATGTCACGGAACGTGGGCCGCGTCGATGTTGTGGGGTGTCCTGCTGCCTACAGGCGGTAGCGCACCCCGCTATTGGTGTTTTCTTGACCGACCGGAGGCTGTGGGGCGCCTGTCGCCCGAATAGCCTTTGCTGGACTCAGCGAGCGGCCCCGGTGCCAAAGCGTCAACCCCTCCTGCTCGAGAGCGTATAGGTAAGCTGTCCGTAACTGAGGAGAGGAGCGGTCTGATTGGACGTTCAGAGCCGTTGCGTAGTGCCAAATTCAGTGGACTTGGTTTGGCGAGACTTTCCTCAAGGCGTTTCCGCTCTAACTGCAATTAGGGAGTGGCTTGGAACGCTCGCGCCCTCTGTTCGTGAAGATGTCGCCGGGCAGATTGTTGCCAAACGTCGGCTCGCGCTTCGGGGTCAACTCGACCCCTACGATCCTGTATTGAAGAGTGGAGATGTGCGTTTTCTTGCTACAAAACCATTCATGTGGGAGATTCGGTGGTCTGTTGAAGGGCTTGAGCTGAGGCAATATCACGGTGAGCCAGTTTCGCTGCCAGATCACCTCATTGCAACTCATTTTCATGTCAAGGAGATTCTTGAAACGAAACAAGAAACGTTCGATGCGCAACAAGAGGAAATCAACAAAGCCTACGATCGGTTCTCTAGCGGCGAAAGCATCCTTTGGGGATGCAATTGCGAATAGGCGGAGTCTCGATATAGAGTGCAGTCTATGAGCACTCTCGAACAGCTCCTTGGAATCGACGTAACTGACCCTAAGGTGCAGCTTGCCGCGGCGCTCGCCGAGCAAGATTACCTCCTCATTCGCGAACTGATCGCTATTCGCAGTGAGAAGAGGATCTCCCAGGACGCAGTTGGAAAAGCGATGGGAGTGACGCAGGCCACTGTTGCCGCTTTCGAGCGATTGGACAATGACCCGAAGTTGTCGACAATTCGTCGCTACGCCATTGCTGTGGGAGCTTTGATCGCTCATAGCGTCGAGAAGGATGAGGGGCAACTTGCAGACGGCGCCCGGCTCGATGCGAGATCCGTCTTCATTCCTAATGCATATGTCGCCAAACGCGCGACTGTTAAGTCCTCTGGCGAGCGGATGGTGCTTGCCAACGTAAAGCGTACTGATTTCGCAATGGCTGCATAGTGACTCGGCAAGTTAGCGATATCCACGAGCTCATCGAGCTGATTGATCTTGAGGGAATTGCAAAGCACGAGGAACGAGCTAGGGTGGTTCGGGTCTCTAGCGAAAACGCGGAGAGCGAGGTGCGCCAGGTCAACAGTCTGGGCCTCGAGCGAAGGTTCCCCGAAGGGTTCTCTCTCAGATTGAGAACAGTTGTTGGCTTTGAAGATGCAGAGTATGTTTCAGACATTGCCGGCCTGTATTCGTTTAGTGAGCCTGCTGAGGCGTCTGCTGATGTACTCCAAGAGTTTATCGAGCGCGTGGGTTTCTTTGCTCTTTACCCTTTCCTTAGGGAATCGGTCTTTTCCAGTGCTACTCGCCTTGGGAGAACCCCTCCGCTGATGGGGCTAATCAAGGCGGGGGAACTGAGCCTGAGTGGTGAGATGTCTGAGGCAGAGGTTCAAAGGGAGTTCTTTGACAATAGAAGTGAGATTGATTAGGGCTTTCCTGCCCGCAACCCCGCATCTATCCCGCACATTTGCGGGTAGGGGAGCGAAGCTAAAGTAAGCCACTGACTAATCAGCGCTTACAGGAGCGAAGCTCTCGCTATCCCGCATAAACGCCTGATCGCAAACGATTCTTAATCGAAAGGTCACCGGATCGATGCCGGTCGGAGCCACGTAGCGGCTATTACACCGCTACTGAACCCCCGCGTAGCTTCTACATCGCGGGGGTTCTTCTGCGTCCCGATCGATGCCGACCCCAGCGCTGCTCGAGCGGGCGCGGCGAGTCGAAACCGGGGGAGACCGCGCGACCCTGCAGGCGCTCGTCACCCGAGCGCTCCTCGCTCCCGGGATGCGGCCCCTGAGGGGCGCGTCCCGGGAGCGAGGAGGCGCGGACCGGGCGCCCGTCCTAGATGATGTTCGAGCCCGTGGCCCGGAAGACCCGGCGCTTCCTCGAGGTGACGTACAGTGCGCCTGCGCCGCCCAGGAGCAGCATCGCGCCCGCCAGCGCGGCGAGCACCCCGCGCTCCGAACCGGTGGTGGCCAGGGCGTCGTTCGAGGCCTTCGGGCTCGATGAGCCCTTCGGTGCGTCCTGCAAGTCGCCCTGTGTATCGGTGCCGTGATCGACCGGGTCGGTCGGGTCGACCGGGTCCGTGGGATCCTTGGGATCCGTCGGGTCGACCGGATCCACGGTCTCCTCGAACGTGACGCCGGCGCAGTCCGGCAGGTTCACCCCCACGCTCTCGGTGATGTTCGAAGCGCAGTTCTCGTAGCTTCCCGCCGCGACCGCCGCGACCGGGACCGTGATCGAGCAGGACACCTGCCCCGCGAGCAGATCCCCGGCGACCCCGATCGACTCGGCTCCCTCGGGGGCGGTCACGACGCCGTTCGCGCAGTCGGTGATGCCGTTCCCGGCGACCCGCAGGCCCGCAGGGAGGACGTCGGTGAAGCTCCACCCCTCCTTGCTCGCGAGCTCGGTGGTGTTGGTGACGGTGAAGACGACGTTCGTCGTCCCGTCGGCGGCGACGGTCGTGTGCTCGAAGCTCTTGTCGAGCTGGGGCGTGGCGTCGACCATCCGGATGTTGTCCCAGGCGAAGTCGTTGCCCCAGTCGCTCGGAGTGGCGTTCCGCAGCACGATGCCGAGGGTGTCGCCGCTGAAGAGGTACGAGCGGTCGCCGAAGTAGCGCCCCGCCTTCACGGATTCGCCACCGCTGCCCCAGCCGTCGAAGCTCGGATCGTCGATGTCGGGGGCCTCGTACTCGGCGGTGCCGTCGTCGGTGCAGGCGACGATCGGCTGATCGTTCATCGGGTGCTCCGTGCCGCCGTCGACGAGGGCGAAGTCCAGCCGGGAGTTGTTCGCGCCGTCCGCGAAGGCGCAGGAGGCCTCGGCCACGTCGATGGAGAGCGTGATGAAGCGCCCCGCGCTGTTCACGGTGAACGGCGTGTTCGTGCGGAAGACCTCGGAGTCCACGGTGGGCGTCACGGTTGCGGAGTCGGGCGAGGTGGTCCACGCGGAGATCGCGAAGTTCTCCTCGGGGTCGGCCATGCCCTGCACCTGCCCGAGCACGTGCGCGAGGCGGCGGATGTTCCAGTCCGCGCTGAAGCCCCACGTGTTCGACTCCGCGCACGCCGTCGTGGAAGTCGTGTAACCGGTGATGATGCCGTTGCAGTAGTCCGGATTCAGCCAGTAGGGGTCGCCCGTGTAGGTGCGCCCCGTGATTCCCGTGTACCCCTCAAGCAGTTCGGATGAACCGGGATCGGCGATGTTCTGGAAGTCCTCCAGATCGAGCACGGTGGGCTCCGATGGGACCCCCGGGGTGCCTGGGGCGGCGAGGGCTAATTCCCCCCCCCCCCCCCCCCCCC
>NZ_JAIVPF010000076.1:0-15149 GCF_053528595.1 Leucobacter sp.
AGCGGGACGAGCTCGAGATCCGGCTCGTCCGCGAGGCGCAGCGGCGCGGCATGCCGGTCCTCGGCGCCTGCCGCGGGCTGCAGGTGATCAACGTCGCACTCGGCGGCACGCTGACGCAGCACCTCGGAGACCACGTCGATCTCACTCCGCACCGGGACGAGATCGGCACCTTCACCTCCCATCCGGTGCGCGTGCACGAGGGCACGCTGCTCGAGCGGATCGTGGGGCGCAGGAGCCTCGACATCGCCTCGCACCACCACCAGGGCGTCGATGCGCTCGGGGAGGGGCTCTTCGCGACGGCGGTCGCCCCCGACGGCGTCGTCGAAGCCGTCGAGACCGCCGACGGCTCGTTCTGCCTGGGGGTCCAGTGGCACCCCGAGGAGCGGCTCGACCCGGAGGGACTCGACCTGATCAGAGCGTTCGTCGTGGCCGCGACGGAGTACGCCGCCGATCGGGCCGCCTAGGGTGCACGGCCGGAGCGGGTGAGGGCTCGCCCCGCGCTCGCGGGGTCGCGCCTCGCGAGCGCGGGGCGCTCCAGCGGCCGGGGTGCGCCGCGGGTGCGGGATCGCCGCGGATCGGGTAAGATTATGTGGTTTGCGTCTGCGAGCGTCTCTGGCGTGCGCCGACCGAACGCGACCGCATCCGGATCGGCCGGAATCGCGGGAGAGCGGGGAGACCCGTTCGAGGAAAGGAAACAGTCATGGCAAAAGCCAAGAAGGTGACCGGTCTGATCAAGCTTCAGATCGCAGCCGGCGCCGCCAACCCGGCACCCCCCGTGGGTCCCGCGCTGGGTCAGCACGGCGTCAACATCATGGAGTTCTGCAAGGCCTACAACGCGGCCACGGAATCCCAGCGCGGCAACATCGTTCCCGTCGAGATCACCGTGTACGAGGATCGCTCGTTCGACTTCGTGCTCAAGACCCCGCCGGCGGCCGAGCTGCTGAAGAAGGCGGCCGGCGTGCAGAAGGGCTCCGGCACCCCGCACACCGTCAAGGTGGCGAAGGTCACCGCCGAGCAGGTGCGTCAGATCGCCGAGCAGAAGCAGGCCGATCTCAACGCGAACGACCTCGACGCGGCCTCGAAGATCATCGCTGGCACCGCCCGTTCCATGGGCATCACGGTCGAGGGCTAAGGGGTAACGAACATGGCACAGAAGTCGAAGGCGTACCGCGCCGCTGCCGAGAAGATCCAGGCAGGCAAGTTCTACACTCCCGCCGAGGCCGTGGCCCTGGCGAAGGAGACCGGTTCCACCAAGACCGACTCGACCGTCGAGGTCGCCGTCAAGCTCGGCGTGGACCCCCGCAAGGCCGACCAGATGGTGCGCGGCACCGTCAGCCTCCCCCACGGCACCGGCAAGACCGCGCGCGTCATCGTGTTCGCGGTGGGCCCGGCCGCTGAGGCCGCCATCGCCGCGGGCGCCGACGAGGTCGGCGGCGACGAGCTGATCGAGAAGGTGGCCGCCGGCTACACCGATTTCGATTCGGCCGTCTCGACCCCCGAGCTCATGGGCAAGGTCGGTCGTCTGGGCAAGGTGCTCGGCCCCCGTGGCCTCATGCCCAACCCCAAGACCGGCACCGTGACCCCGGACCCGGCGAAGGCCGTGACCGAGATCAAGGGCGGCAAGATCGAGTTCCGCGTCGACAAGCACGCCAACGTGCACTTCATCGTCGGCAAGGCCTCGTTCTCGGCCGAGCAGCTCACCGACAACATCAACTCGGTGCTCGAGGAGATCTCGCGTCTCAAGCCGTCGTCGGCCAAGGGCAAGTACGTGCAGAAGGGCGCCGTCTCGACGACCTTCGGCCCGGGCATCCCGCTCGACGTCGCCGGTCTCTGACGAGACACGTTGAAAGGCCCCCAGCCGTGCGAACGGCCGGGGGCCTTTTCGCACCCGCCGCACGGCGGGATCCCGGGAACGGCGCCGCGGAACGATGCCGTCGATCGGGCGCTGCGCCCGAGGACGCGGAGAAGTGACGATGTCGGTCCGCCGCGGTCTAGGATAATTGGGTGATGACCCGAGTATCAGATCGCCGCGGTGCAGACCGCCTCGGACGGCCGGCGTGAACTCGCGCGCAGCCACCGGTGCACCGGCGATCCCGGGTTTCAGCTACGTCCGCCCGCTGGGCTCGGGCGGATTCGCGCAGGTGTTCCTCTACGAGCAGGACATGCCGCGGCGGATGGTCGCGATCAAGGTGCTCAACGGCGCGGTCCTCGGCAAGGTCGACACCGACAAGCTGCGCGAGGTGTTCGAGAGCGAGGCCGACATCATGGCCCGCCTGAGCAGCCACCCCTCGGTGGTCTCGATCTACGAGGCGAGCATCTCGCTCGAGGGGTATCCCTACCTGGCGATGGAGTTCTGCCCGGCGTCGATGGGGGCGCTCACCAAGGGCCGGCCCGCGAAGCTCCGCGAGGTGCTCGACGCGGGGGTGCGCATGGCCGGTGCGCTCGAGACGGCGCATCGTGCGGGAGTGCTGCACCGGGATATCAAGCCCTCGAACGTGCTGCTCACGACACTCGGTCGCCCGGCGCTCTCCGATTTCGGTATCGCGCAGGTGCTCGGGAGGCAGCGGGTCGAGGAGGAGCTGGCGATGTCGATCCCCTGGTCGGCGCCGGAGGTGATCGGCATGCAGAGCAGCGGGAGCGTGGCGACCGAGGTGTGGTCGCTCGGTGCGACGCTGTACTCGTTCGCGGCGGGTCGATCCCCGTTCGAGCTGCCCGACCGGTCCCAGAACTCCCGCACGAAGCTCGCGGAGCGGATCTCGAAGGCGGTCTATCAGGGGATTCCCGGTGCGCAGGGCTACGACCTCTTCGACGAGGTGGTCGCCCGTGCGCTGCGGAAGCAGCCGCAGGACCGCTTCGCGTCGATGCGCGAGTTCGGCGAGGTGCTGCAGGATCTGCAGCGCTCGTACGGTTACGATGTCACCCCGCTCGAGGTGGTGGCGGAGGCCTGGCTGCCGCGATCCGAGTCGGTGCAGACGGGGACGCGCGGGCCCGTGGTGAGCTCCGTCGCGCGGGTGACCCGCGCGGAGGCGCGGGCCGAGATGCTCGCTCAGAAGCGCGGCACCGACGGCGACGGGCTGCTCCTCGACCGTCCGACGTCGCCGCTGCGCGCGGGCCTCATCGGCGCCGGTGCGGCTCTCGTCGGCGTGGCCGGGATCGCGGCGATCGTCTGGACGCTGATGGGTCGCGGCGGATGAGCGAACGGACTCGCGCTCTGCGCCGGGCGCAGTGGTGGATCGCCGGCGCGGTGACCTGTGCGCTCGTCGCGACGATCGCGGTGATCGCGAACGGATACGATGCGCGGGAGACGCCGCGCGAGGAGCCCGGCGTGTGGGTGGCGCGCGAGGCCGGGCAGTACGCGCGGGTGAACACCGACACGGGGGAGCTCGACCTCGTGCGCAAGGTCTCCGACCCGAGCGACGTGGTGCAGAGCGGGGCTCGTGGAGTGGTGCTCGCCAACGGCAACGGACGCGCCTGGGCGGTGGATCCCGCGGCGCCGGTCGACCTCGGCGCCACCGCGGAGAACGCGGCCTCGGAGGGCGACCCCGCCGGGGAGTCCGGGGCGGAATCCGGGACCGTCGCCGTCGGCGGAGAGCCCTCGGATCCAGCCGCGGGGCCGTCGGGCGGAGCGGCCGGCGAGTCCGCCGCGGTGCGTCTGCCGGACGGGACGCGCGAGGTGCTGAGCGCGGGACGCTTCGTGGCGCTGCGCACGGAGACCGGGGCGGTGTACGCCGGCGACCTCGCACCGGGGGACGAGACGGGACCTGCCCCGTCGGGCGACCTCTCCGACGCCCCGACCGAGGACATCGAAGCGCGGCTCGCCTCCCTCGTGCGCATCGACCCGAACGGGGGCGGATCGGAGGGCCGTCCGGAGGAGGAAGCCGGCGACGATGCGCGGGCCGCGGCGATCGCGCTCACCGAGACCGGCGTGCTCGCCGTGCTCACCGAGGGGGACGGCGTGCTGAGCCGCTACGATCTCGAGAGCCGCACCGCGATCGGCGAGGCCCGGGTGCCGGAGGCGGCTCGCGATGCGCAGTCCCCGCAGCTGGCCCTCGTCGGCGGGGACTGGGTGCTGCTCGACGGGGAGAGCGGCGAGTTCTGGCGCGAGGGCGGGTCGAGGATCGTGCTCGACCTCCAGGGCGCGCCGCGGCTGCAGGCCAGCGACGTGGAGCGGGGCCCGGGCGGTACGCCCGGCCAGGACGACGACGTGCTGATCGCGGATGCCGCCGGGCTCGTGCGCGTTGCGGAGGACGGCGTGCAGACGCGCGCGGTCGAGGCGAACGGCACCCCCGCGCAGCCCGTCTCGGTGGGTGGACAGCGGTACGCGGCCTGGCTCGGGCAGAACTCCGGCACGCTGTGGGATTCCCGGGACGGCGAACGCGGGCTGCAACTCGACGACTCGGCGCGCGAGACCGGGGATCTGCGGCCGGTGATCCGCTCGAACGGCTCGCGCGCGGTGCTGAACGAGATGCGGACGGGGATGCTCTGGACGCTCCCGGATGGCGCGTTGATCCCGCTCTCGCAGTGGAGCCTGTCGGACCCGCCGCAGGAGGATCGTGGCGTCGTCGTCGTCGAGGAGGTCACCGAGCAGGTGCCCCCGACCGCCGTCGACGACGCCTTCGGAGTGCGGCGGGGAGAGAGTGCGCCGGTGCCGGTGCTGCTCAACGACTTCGACGCCAACAAGCGCGACGTGCTGACGATCGTGCCGGAGTCGATCGGCGAGCGGCCCCTGCCCGAGTCGTTCGGCACCCTGCAGCTGATGCCGGACGGGCAGTCGTTCACCGTGCACCCGGCCGCCGACGCGAGCGGTACCGCGACCTTCCGATACCGCGTCACGGACGGGAAGCTCCTGTCGGAGCCGGCGACGGTGACGCTGACGGTGGTGGGGGACGAGACCAACACCGCACCCGCGTGGTGCCCGGTCGAGGGATGCCAGCGCGAGTGGGGCGTCCCCTCGATCGCGCCCGGCGGCACCCTCGTGTACCCGGTGCTCGAAGGCTGGGTCGATCCCGAGGGCGACGTCATGATGCTCGCGGGGGCCGAGGCGGTGCGCTCGGAGGATCCGGTGCGCGCGATCGTCACGGCCGACGGCCGCCTCGCGGTGCGTCACACCGATCCGAACGCCGGCGCCTCCGACATCGCGCTGCGCCTCTCGGTGCGCGACGGTCGCGGCGCGGAGGCGCAGCGCGAGCTGACGATCGCGGTGGATCCGGCTGCGACGCCCGAGTTCACGTCGATGGCGACCACGGTGCAGGTCGGGCGCACGGCGACGGTGCTGCCGCTCGAGCGCGTCGCCGGCGGATCGGGCTCGTACGCGCTGCTCGACGCCGTGGACCCGAGCGGCACGGTGCGGGTGAGCCCGAGGGCCGCGAGCGGAGCCGTCGAGATCGAGGCCGGCGAAGCGGGCTCCGCGACCGTGACGGTCACGATCCGCGACACCGTCACGGCCGCCGAGATCACCGGTCAGCTGCGGGTGACCGCCACCCCGGCCGGTCCGACGCTCGCGCTCCCCGCGCTGCGCGCCTTCGTGCGGCCGCTCGCGGACACGACCGTCGAGATCCTCGACGCCATCCCGGGGGCGGCCTCGCGCGCGCTCTCCGTCGACCGGGCGGAGGTCGCCGACGGCGAGCTGCGCGCCGACGTCATCGAGCACGCGCAGGTGCGAGTGGCCGGCGGCACCCCGGACGGAGCGGCCGGCCGCGTCGGCGCGGTCGACGTCACGGTGGCGGAGGGCGAGGCTCGCGCGCAGGGGCGGCTCACGGTGTTCCAGGTCCCCGAGACCGGCTCGACCGGGGCGATCGCCGTCGCGGACACCGCGGTGGTCCGCGCGGGATCCGTCGTCGACATCCGGGTGCTCGACAACGACGTGGCGGCCCCGGGGGAGCGCCTCGTGCTGCACCCGGACATCGTCGGATCCGGGACCAAGGGAGAGCTCGCGTTCGCCTCGGGCAGCGTGCTGCGCTACCTCGCCCCGAAGCAGCCCGGCACCTATCGGCTCAGCTACACCGCATTCGGCGCCAGCGATCCCGCTGCGAGCGATCTCGGATCCGTGATCGTGACGGTGCTCCCCACGGGCGCCAACCGCGACCCGCAGCCGGAGACCCTCACGGTGCGGGTGAGCCCCGGCGAGACCGCGCAGGTGCGCGCACCGCTCTCGGGCGTCGATCCGGACGGCGATCGCGTGCGCCTCGTCGGCGTCGACGGCGATTCCGACGCCGGCGTCTCGGCGACCCTGAACGATACCGGGAGCGGGTTCCGGGTGAGCGCGTCCGCCGGCGCCTCGGCGGGCGAGACCAGGCTCGCCTACACGGTGCGCGACGCCGAGGGGGGCGCGGGCACCGGCGTTCTGAACGTGATCGTCGTGCCGGGCTCGGGTTCGAGCGGGATCGTCGCGTCCACCGACTACGTGCGCCTCACGCCGAAGAGCGACCCTGCGGTGGTGCACCCGCTCGACAACGACATCGACCAGGCCGGCGGCAGGCTGACGATCGAGTCGGTCGTGCCGAACGTGGCCGGCGGTGCGAGCAGCGGCGAGGCGAAGCGGCTCGCAGAGCGACTCGATCTCTCGAAACTGGACCAGGGACGCGTCACGGTGAAGCCGGGCCAGGATCTGGGCACCGTGTCCTACCGCTACACGATCCGCTCCGAGGCGACGCGCAGCACGGCCGACGGGCTCATCGTCGTGCAGACGTCGGAGCGCGTCGGGGCGCAGGCGCCGTCGGTCACCGATACCGTGCTCAACGTGCGGGATCGCGCGGAACTGGCATCGGGCGGGGTCGACGTGGTGACCGACAAGGTGCGCTGGGCGACGGGCGACGTGTCGACGCTGAAGCTCTCGTTGTGGGCGGGGTCGGGCGACGACTACCGCGCCTCCGGGTCGAGGATCTCGGGCGAGTACCGGCCCGACGGCGACACGGTCGTGTTCAGGCTCACCGGTGTCGACGCCTCGGGCGAGCGCGTCTCGTCGTACGGCCTGCTGATCGTTCCTCCGCTCGACGAGCTGCGGCTCACGCTGAAGCCGGGGGCGCCCCCCATCACCGTCGACGAGAACGCGCAGGAGGAGGTCTCCGTCGGCGACCTCGTCGATGCGGGTCCGGGGGACCGGGTCGAGCTGCGCCGGGGCGTCTTCGCCGTCGGCCGATCGCAGGCGACGTGCGAGGCGATCTCCGCAGACCGCCTGCGCTACACCGCCGGCCGCGACGCGCCGTGGAGCGACACGTGCCTCATGCAGGCGCGACTCGTCGGTCAGCGGGCCTGGACCACCCTGCCGGTTTCCGTCGTGATCGTGCCCAAGGAGCCCTCCGCGCAGGCGACAGCGCTGACGCGCACCATCGATCCCGGTGCGAGCGCCGAGATCGCGCTCGCGGACATGGTCGCCTGGCAGGGCGGCCGCGAGGGCGACCTGTCGAAGCTGCGGTTCGAGGTCTCGGGAGCGAGCTCCCTCTTCGCGGTCTCGCGGAACGGCGCGTCGCTCGAGGTCGAGGCCCGGGCCGACGCGGTGCCCGGCAGCCAGGAGTCGCTCTCGGTGTCGATCACGGGAGCCGGAGAATCGCGTGCCCCGCTCACGCTGCGCGTCGGTCAGGCACCGCGCGACCTGCCCCGGGGCGGGACGGTGGCGCTGCAGTGCACGGTCGGCGGCGACTGCGCGACGCAGCTCGTCGGCGTCGCGGGCGAGCACGACCCGTTCGCGGGCAAGAGCGGCGGCGGGCTCAGGCTCGTCTCGGTGAGCGACACCGGCTGCGCATACGGCAGCTTCACCCGCGTGGGGGATTCGGGCGTGTCGGTCTCGTGGCCCGGCGGTCCGGAGGTGGGCGGCACGTGCCGCGTGGGCTTCACCGTGATCGACGCGCAGGGGCGCACCGGCGACGGCGTCATCGAGTTCGACGCGCAGGGCATCCCCAGCCGGCCGAGCATCCAGCAGACCGGCTACACCCGCGACAGCGCCAGCTTCACGGTCACCCTCGGCGGGCGCCAGGCCCACCCCCAGGTCTCGGGTGTGACCCTCACGGGCGGCGGTTCGACGAGCTGCTCCGCCGCGGGGGCCTCGGTCTTCCAGTGCGTGGCCTCCGGGCTCGTGAACGGCGAGAAGCACCAGTTCACCGCGCAGGCGGTGAACCCCGTCGGCTCGTCGGCGGCGTCGACCGCCGTGACCGCGTGGGCCTACGAGGCGCCCGCGACCCCCACGGTGACGGTGGAATCGATCAAGAATCCTGCGAACACGGACCAGAACACGGGCGGCGTGCGCCTCGCGGTGTCCGGTTCCAGCGACACGAGGCAGTTCACGGTCTCCTACCGCGGTGTCGACGGAGGCACGATCGACGGATCCAGCGGATCGCGTGAGTACACCGGCCTCGACGTCGGCCCGATCTCGTTCGCGGTGACTCCGGTGACCCGTTTCGACGTGCCCGAGATCGGCGGCGGCAGCGCCACCGGCTCCGCGGGGCAGGGAGACGGCTATGTCATCGGCGCACCGCGCCTGGCGAGCGCGACCTTGACGAGCACGGGGGACACCTCGGCCGTCGTCTCGGTGGACGCCGCCGGCGCGCACAACGGCGAGACCGTGACGAACCGGTACACCATCGCGCGTGTCCCCGGCGACCCGGCGAGCTGCACGGATCAGGGGCAGAGCTCGTCGAGCTTCACCGAGCTGAGGAAGTACCGGATGTACCGGGCGATGGCCTGCCTGCGGAGCGACTACGGGGTGAGCACCGCGATGACCGGCCGGACCGTCATCGGGTCGGAGCTGGGAGCCCCTTCGGTGGAGTACACGATCTCGCAAGACCCGGTAGTCAACGGAACTACTGCCGTCTACGATCTGGTGCGGGACGGGAACGGCAATGCCGTGCTCGATGTGCAGAAGAACGGCGACACCGTGCTGAGATTCAGCAACACGGGGACGGACGAGTTCGTGCTCGCGCAGGGCATCACGGTGCAGCAGTGCGTTGGAGAGCCGGGTGATCAGCACTGTTCGCCGGCGTCGAATGTCGGGTGGAAGACCGTACCCGACGTGGTCACCGTCGCGCTGAAGGCGGACGTCTGCTACGACACGGCGGCCCCTCCGGACGAGCAGGGGCTGCGCGAACTCTTCACGTACACCAACGCCGATCAGCAGTACGCGAAGCCGGTGGCGGGAACGGCCGCGGGCGGCAGCATGCCCGTGACGATCGGCTGGGGCGGTAGTCCTTACCCGCTCAACGCGGCCGTGATCAGCGTGCCCGTCTGCGCGACGCCCCCGCCGGAGACGCCGTGAGCGCCCGGCTTCGCGCCCGGTCCGCGCACCCAGACCGACCCACCCTCCCGTCCCACCGCCGAAGGAACCTCGCATGAACGCTCCCGCACCGACCGCCACCCAGGCCATCACCCCGGAACAGGCGCAGTGGGTCTCGCAGCTGTTCGCCACGACCGCCGACGCCGTGGAGCAGGTGATCCACGGCAAGCGCCGCGTGGTCGAACTCGTCATCGCGTGCGTGCTGGCCGGCGGCCACGTGCTGCTCGAGGATGTGCCCGGCACCGGCAAGACCGCCCTCGCGAGGGCGCTCGGACAGGTCGTGCAGGGAACGTCGTCCCGCATCCAGTTCACGCCGGACCTGCTGCCCGGGGACATCACCGGCATCACCGTCTTCGACCAGCGCGCGGGCGCGTTCGAGTTCCACCCCGGCCCGATCTTCGCCAACGTCGTGCTCGCGGACGAGATCAACCGCGCCAGCCCGAAGACGCAGTCGGCACTGCTCGAGGTGATGGAGGAGGGACGGGTGACGGTGGACGGCACGTCCCACGACGTCGGCAGCCCGTTCCTGGTCATCGCCACGCAGAACCCGGTCGAGCAGGCGGGCACGTACCGGCTGCCCGAGGCCCAGCTCGACCGGTTCATGGTGAAGACTTCGATCGGCTACCCGGATCAGGCCGCGATGACCCGCATCCTCCAGGGCGACCGCTCGGCGCATCATCCGCTCTCACCGGTCGTGACGACCGGGATGGTGACGCAGGCGCAGGATCTCATCACACGGGTCCACGTGAGCCCGCTCGTTGCGGACTACGCCGTGCGCCTGGTCGAGGCGACGCGACGCGCGAGCGAGGTGCGCCTCGGCGCGAGCGTGCGCGGGGCCCTCGCGCTCGTGCGTCTCGCCTCGGCCTGGGCCGCCGCGAGCGGCCGGCACTACGTCACGCCCGACGACGTGCGCGACCTCGCGATGCCCGTGCTCACGCACCGGCTCGTGCTCGAGCCGGAGGCCGAGTTCGACGGCGTCACCCCGGCGCAGGTGCTCGGCCAGATCCTGCTCGACATCTCGGCACCGCAGGAGAACGGTACCGCGTGAGACTCGAGACCTCACGCGCCCCGGTTTCGGACACCGGGACGGGCACCCGCGGGAGCACGACCACCAGGTTCGGTCAGACCCAGCAGGTTCCCGGGAGCATCGGGGCGGGACGGCGGCGGTTCCGCCGCTGGTGGCGCCGGAACCGCCGGAAGCTGCGCCGCACCTGGCGGCGCACCCGGGAGACCGTCACGCCGACGGGCTACTTCGTGACCGGCGTCGCCGTGCTCTCCGCGATCCTCGGAGCGGCGTTCGGCTGGGCGGAGGCCTGGTTCGTCGCGGTGGTGTTCGCCGTCACGCTGCTGATCGGGCTCCCGTTCCTGCTCGGCTCGCGCGCCTATCTGATCCGGATCGTGGTGGATCGGGTGCGGGTGACCGCCGGGGGATCGGTGCACCTCTCGGTGGAGGTCGAGAACGCCGGCGCGCGTCCGGCGCTGCCCGCGACGGCCGAACTGCCGGTCGGCGAGGCGCTGCGGGAGATCGCGGTGCCGTTCATCGGCCCGCGGGGCTCGGCCGTCGTGCCGGTCGACGTCCCCGCCGCGTCGCGCGGAGTGATCGAGGTGGGGCCGATGACGCTCGCGCGGCGCGACCCGCTCGGGCTCGTTCGTCGCGAGATCACGTGGCGTGACCGCCACCTGATCCACGTGCACCCGCGCACCGTGCTGCTGCCGCCGGGGTCGTCGGGCCTCGTGAGAGACCTCGAAGGGGCGTCGAGCCGGCGCCTCACGGATTCGGACCTGTCGTTCCACGCGGTGCGGGACTACGTGCGCGGCGACGCGCTTCGGCACGTGCACTGGAAGTCGACGGCGAAGACCGGCAGCCTCATGGTGCGGCAGTACGAGGAATCGCAGACCGCGCGCGCGGCGGTCCTCTTCGACGCGAATCGGGCGGAGTACGCGAGCGACGAGGAGTTCGAGCTGGGGGTGAGCGTCGCGGCCTCGCTCGGTCTGCAGGCCGTGCGCGAGGGCCGGGAGCGCTTCATCGCCTCGCAGTGGACGCCCGGGCGGATCCGGCCGAGCATCGACGGCCTCGAGGAGCTTCCGGCGCAGACCCCGACCCAGCTGCTCGACGCGTGGTCCGAACTCGAACCGGCGGAGGACGCGCTGCCCATCGAGCGTTTGGCCCGGAATCTCGCCGAGTCGCGGCGGCCGCTCTCGATCGTCGCGGTCGTCACGGGGTCGGTGCCGTCCCCGACGCGCCTGCGCAGAGCCGGTGTCTCGTTCGCCGAGGATGTGCGAGTGATCGTGCTGCGCTGCGAGCAGCTCGCGGATCCCGTGGCGAGACTCGTCGATTCGGCCACCTTCTGCACGGTCGGCGCGGTGGGGGATCTTCCGCAGCTGATGATGCGGGGAGGGCTCGCGTGACGGCGGCACGGCGGGGCTCGTCGAGTCGCGGCGGCGAGGCGAGGCGGGGATCCGGCAGCGCGCCCCGCACCGACGCCGGGATGTCCGCTGCGACGGCGGCGCTGAGCGCATTCGCGACGGTGCTCGGCGTGCTCTCCGCGATGCCCATCTACCGCACCTCGTGGGTGTGGGTGGTCGCGGGGGTCGGCTGGCTGCTGGCGTTCGCGGTGGTCTGGCTGGGACGGAGATTCCGCTGGGGCCCGCTCACCGGCGTCGTCCTGCTGCTCGGCTGCGCGGCCGTCATCGTGCCGCTCGCCGTGCCGAGCGCCCTCGGCGCCGGACCGGCCGCGCTGCTGCGCGGGCTGGGCGATGGACTCGCCGCGGTCGCACTCGGCTGGAAGCAGCTGCTGACGCTCGCACTTCCGGTGGGCACCTACCAGGCCGTGCTCGTGCCGCTGTTCGTCGTCGTCACCGGGGCGACCGCGCTGATCGCCGAGCTGGGTCTGCGCGGCGGCCGCGCCGCTCCGTTCGCCGCGCTGCCGGCGCTCGCACCCGTCGCCTTCGGCGTCGTGTTCGGCTCCTCGCAGGTCAGTGCGCCGCTCGCGATCGGGCCGATCGGGATCCCCGCGCCGAGGGAGCTCGCGCTCTGGGCCGCGGTGTGCGCGGCCGGAGCGGTGTGGGTGTCCTGGACGTCCGGCGTCGGCCGCCGTGCCGCGCTGCGCCTGGGCCGGGCCTCGCAGCCGGCGGTGCGCGCAGGCGGGCTGCGCCGCAACGCGGCGACCCGGGCCGTCAGCGCACTCGCGATCGTGGTGGTCGCGCTCGCCACGGGCGCCGCCGTCGTGCCGCTCATCGACGGCGATCGGCGGGTGCCCCGCGACCGGATCGATCCCGAGCTCGTCGTGCGCGAGCAGTCGAGCCCGCTGGCCGGGTACCGGTCGGCGAAGCGCGACGACCGCTTCGGGCAGGTCATGTTCACCGTCGAGGCGGAGGGCGCTCTGCCGGAGCGGCTGCGGATGGCGGTGCTCGACGAGTACGACGGCGTCGACTTCTTCGTGTCCCCCGGTGCATCCGGACGGTTCGCACGGTTCCCGAGCGGCGAGGCCGTCTCGGAGGAGGCCGAGGTGCGGGTGGGCGTGGGCGAGGGGTACGACGGGATCTGGCTGCCGCTCGCGCCCCCGCTCGCAGCGCCGCCCGAGTTCTCCGGTGAGCGCGCGGCGGAGCTCGCCGACGCGTTCTACGTGAATCGTGACAGCTGGGCCGCGATCGCGGTGCCGGAGGGCCGCGGCCTGCGCGACGGGGACGCCTACGCGGCGCGGATGAGCGCGGAGGAGCCAGCCGGGCTCTCCGGCGGACCCGCTCAGACCGAACCGCTCATCGACCTGGAGGCGCTGCCGCAGCTGACGCGCTGGCTCGACGCCCAGCAGCTGCCCGCGGGTGCGGAGGGTCTCCTCGAGGCGGTCGAGCGCCTGCGCGAACGCGGATACCTCAGCCACTCGCTCACCGACGGCGAGGGGGAGCGCGTCTGGCTCGAGACGGTCTCCGCCGACTACGGCACCAAGTTCGTTCCGAGCCCCGGCGGCCACTCGATCGCTCGGGTCGAGCAGCTCTTCCGACAGCTGAACGAGCAGCAGGAGGCCGCGGGCGACGGCGCCGACGCGCGCGCACTCGTCGCCGCGATCGGCGACGACGAGCAGTTCTCGGCCGCTGCGGCGCTGATCGCGCGGGCCATGGGGTTCGAGTCCAGGGTCGTGCTCGGGGTCCGTCTCGGGGACGAGTCGCACGGGGTGCCCGGGGTGCCGGCGTGCAGCGACGCCTGCACGGGGGAGCACCTGGCCGCGTGGATCGAGGTGCGCGGCGAGGGAGCCGGCTGGTCGTCGATCGACGTGAGCCCGCAGCTCGAGGCGCCCCCGACGTCCCTCGACCGGGGCGAGCAGCTGCCCGAGTTCCCGACGGTGCCGGAGGAGGTCGACGCGAGCGAGTCGGACCCTCCGCGGGGCACGGGCGGGGAGTCGGCGGAGGAACCCGACGATCCGAACCGTGACGGGTTCGCCGCGCTCTGGCCGATTCTGCGGTTCGCCGGGCTCTCGGTGCTCGCCCTCCTGCTGCTCGCGCTGCCGATCCTGTTCCTCCCCATTGCAAAACGCATTCGCGGGGCGCGGCGGCGGGACGCGGAGTCGCCGGAGGTGCGCGCGGTGGGCGCCTGGCACGAGCTGTTGGACGGGTACGCCGATCTCGGAGCGGAGCCGTCCGGATCCGGAGGCCGGCGGGAGATCGCCGATGAGCTCGGGGTGCCCGGGGGCGATTGGATCGCGTGGACGGTCGACCGGGCCGTATATGCTCGCGAGAGCATCTCCGAAGACGATGCGGCTCGGGTGCAGGAACTCGTCGGCGACGCACTGGCCGCACGACGGGCGGAAGCCGGATTCCGGGCGAGACTGCGAGCGGCGTACTCGCTGCGATCGCTCGTCCCGAGGTCCCGGCGGCGTCAGCGACGACGAACGAGAGAGAGGAGCGGGCGATGATGCGGTTGCAGACCGAACCGGAACTCGGCTGCGCCATGCGAACCGATCCGGGGATGCGGCGTGCGGTGAACGAGGACTGGGGGGTCGCGGAGTACCCGTGCTTCCTCGTCGCAGACGGCATGGGCGGGCACGACGCGGGCGACGAGGCGAGCCGCGCGGCGATCGACGCGTTCACCGCGACGGTGCGCCCGGGCGAGTTCTCCACCGTGCGCGAGGTGGGCCTCGCGATCGACGCGGCCCGGCGCGCGGTCGACGAGATCGCCGTGCTGCGCGAGCGGGGTGCGGGATGCACGCTGACCGGCGCGGTGCTCGTCACGCACGAGCGGCGACCCTACTGGATGGTGATCAACATCGGCGACTCGCGGGTGTACCTGCACCGCGGTTCCGAGCTGCACCAGCTCACCACCGATCACTCGCTGCGCGCGGAGATGATCGCGAGCGGTGAGCGCGACGAGGCGCGGCTGCCGGGGCGCAACGTGATCACGCGAGCGCTCGGTTCGGTCGACAGCACGGCCGACAGCTGGCTGCTGCCGGTGGAGGAGGGGTCGCGCCTGCTGATCTGCTCGGACGGGCTCACGACCGAGCTCGACGACGAGCAGCTGCGGGCGACGCTGACCATGGGCGGTCGGGCCGCGGCGGTGGCCGACGAACTGGTCGTGCGCGCGAACGAGGCGGGCGGCCGGGACAACGTGACGGTCGTCGTGGTCGATGTGCTCGCCGGCGGGGAGAGCTGGCACATCGGCGGCGGCCGAACCGATGACGATTCCACCGACGACGCGACGCTGACCGTGACACTGCCGAGGGGGGTGCTGCGGTGAGCACGGAGGCGGGCCCCGGACCGGGCGGGTCCGAGAGCGGTGCGAGCCCGGGGGCCGAGCCGGACGACGCGACCGTGGTGTACCGGCGCCCGGGGTCGGCGGGATCGGCGGAGCACTCGGAGTCCGCGGAGGCGTCCGACGAGACCGTCGTCGCGC